>CAXGXG010000216.1:0-3573 GCA_964013525.1 uncultured Alphaproteobacteria bacterium
CTGTTCGCCCGCCGTCACGCCGTGCCGGTCAGGAACGCAAAGGCAGCCGCAAGTACAGCGACGCCGCACTGGAAAAGGCATTGATGGCCTACAGCACAGATTTGACCGAACGCGCCAAAGAGGGCGAAATTGACCCAGTTGTCGGCCGTGACCGTGAACGCGTTGAAATCCGTGAACTTTTGCTGCGCAAAAAGCGTCCAAGCATTATGCTTTTGGGTGAGGCTGGCGTTGGTAAAACAGCGATTGCCGAGGGACTTGCACAGGATATCGTTGACGGTAAGGGCGAGGCTGAATTGGCCAACGCCCGCGTCATTGCCCTTGACCTGAACGCCATGAATGCCGGAACCCAGTTCCGCGGCATGTTTGAAGAGCGCCTGAAGCCGATTTTGGAAGGTTTGGAAGAGCGTGGCGGATATTTAAAAGGTCAAAAGGTGATCTTGTTTATTGATGAAATCCACTCCGCCCTGACTGCCGGTAACGCGATCGGCGGAACAAGTGCGGGTCAGATTATGAAGCCTGTATTGGCCCGCGGCGGTGTGACATGCATCGGTGCAACCACCACAGAAGAATTCAAAAAACATATTGAAGATGACAAGGCGATGATGCGCCGCTTCCAACGCTATAACCTGCAAGAAACCAAGACCGATGATACGGTTAAGATTCTGAACAGTGTTCAGCAGGTTTATTCACACTATCACCACATGAAAGAAGAGGTCGCATCCGACGTTTGTGAATATATCGTGCGTATGACAGACCGCTTTATGCCGAACCAGCAACAGCCGGACAAATCAATCGGTATCATTGATGATGCCCTGTCCATCGCCCGTGCCAAAGGTAAACGCCGCCTGTCCAAGGAACATGTCATTACCGCAGTTGCCAAGGCCACAGGCCTGGAGCGTGAATTTATCGATCAATCCGATTTCGACCGTTACCTGAATCTGGAAGAAAACTTAGGCAAACGCGTGATCGGTCAGGCACAGGCGAAAAAGCGTGTGGCCAAGGATCTGATTGCGGGCCGCGCAGGTCTGACCAAGGAAAAAGCCCCACGTCTGGTGGCGGTATTCCCCGGCCCAACAGGTGTTGGTAAAACCGAGGTTGCTAAAGCGCTGGCGGAAAACCTGATGGGTTCTGAAGACAATCTGGTCCGTATTGATATGTCTAAATACAAAGAACAGCACAGCGTTTCCGGTTTGATCGGTGCCCCTCCGGGTTATGTCGGTCACGATCAGGAAGGTGAACTGACCAAAGCCGTACGTGAAAAGCCGCACAGCATTATCCTGTTGGACGAGATTGAAAAAGCCCACCCTGAAATTTACAAGGTGATGTTGTCAATCTTTGACGATGGTGAGCTAAAGGATAACAAAGGCCGCATGGTTGATTTCACAAATACCGTGATCATCATGACAACCAACCTGGGTTCAAAAGAAATCCAAAAGAAACTGGGTGGCGACAACATGGGCTTTTCTGCCCCGTCCGAAGACACCAATGACAAACCTGCGATCAGCAATGCCGATATCGACAAAATCTGCCGTCAGGCGATTGAGCGCGAATTCGCACCCGAAGTTGTCAACCGTATCGATGGTATCTACCCATTCTATGCGCTAACACGTGATGAAGTTGTCCAAATTCTGGATTTGCGTATCCGCGACATGCAGAAAAACCTGTCGAAAAGCGCGATGGGCCTGCAACTGAACAACTGCACATTGGAAATCGATCCAAAGCTGAAGGAAAAACTGGCCGAAGACGGGTATTCACCGAAGTTTGGTGCCCGTAACCTTGAGCGTCCATTGCGTGCCTTGCAGGGTGATCTGGGTGAATGGATGATGCGCCGCCGGGATGAGCTGAAAAAAATGAACCGTGAAGGTCCGTTTACTTTGAAAGTCAGTGGTCTGGGTGAAGAATTCAACGCCAAGGCTGAGAAAGCTTCAAAGCCGGCCATGGATGATGCGCCTGCGTTCCTGAAAAAGTCTGCGGCCACGCCTAAGCCTTGAACAAGATTAAACGGGACATCCGTTACCAAGTCTGAATAACGATCGGAAAGCCGCTGCAATGTCAGCGGTTTTCTTTTTTAACAAGGGACGGGAATGTGATCTTGCGTGTGCGTGTAAAATAGTGTTTCCTAGGATGTATGAGCAATAAAAATTACGATATCGCTGTCATCGGCGGCGGCCACAACGGCCTGGTTTGTGCAAACTATCTGGCGCGTGCGGGGCTGTCTGTTGCGGTGTTTGAAGGGCGCGACCAAGTGGGCGGATGCTGCACCACGGATGAAATTTTGCCCGAATATCGCAATTCGACGCTGGCCTACAGCCTCAACCAATTTGACAAGGATGTTGAACAGGATTTGCATCTGGCCCATCACGGGTTGAAAACCCTGAAACGCCGTACAGGGGCCATCAGCCTGTTGCCGGATGGGCGCTATTTGTCGATCGGGGCGGCGCCGCAGGACAATCACGCAGAAATCGCCAAATTTTCAGAAAAAGACGCCGATGCGCATCTGGCTTTCCGTCAGGAATTGGATGAATGCGCCTATATCCTGCGCCGTTATATGCAGCGCCGCGCCCCGAACTTCAGCGGCGGAATGAATGAGATCTGGGATTTTTTCAAAGCTGGGCGACGTTTCCGCCGCCTGAGCGTATCGCGCAAGGAAAAGCTGATGAACCTGATGACCATGTCATTGGGGGATTATCTGGACCTGTGGTTTGACCACGATGCGATCAAAGGGTTTTATTCCGCTTTTGGCTTATTAGGCAATTACGTTCACCCCTATGCATCGGGCAGTGCCTATTCCCTGTTGCAAAACTTGGGCGAAATTGACGGTAATGCCCGCTATGTCGAGGGGGGGATGGGCGCGCTCAGCTCTGCTTTGGTGAAAAGCGCAGAATCCAAAGGCGTTGAAATCTTTACCGGTTCATCCGTTCAGGAGGTTTTGACCGATACCGATCAGGACCGCCCCGTGGGCCATGGTATCAAGTTGAGCGACGGGCGGTTTATCCGCGCCAAACGTGTTGTCGCCAACTGTACGCCATCTGTTTTATATACCCAATTGTTGGGCGAACAAAACCTGCCGGCGGGCTTTCTAAAGCGGATGCGCAATTACAAATATTCATCCGGTACATTGAAAATCAATGTCGCTATGAAGGACTTGCCTAAATTCACCGCTTTGACCAGCCGCGGGGATCAGTCGGTCTTTTTAAACCGTCCAATAAATATTTGTCCATCGCTTGAATATGCGGAACGGGCGTTCCATGACGGACGCATCCGCGGCTTTGCCCGTCGTCCCGTCATTTCCATGTCCATCCCGACGTTGTCGGATCCATCTCTGGCGCCGGAAGGGCATCATGTGGCCAGCATCATGTGCCAGCATTACGGATTTAACCTGCCGGATGATCTGGAATGGTCAAATATTGTGGATGAGGCGGTCGATGATGTCTTTGACCTTTTGGAAAGTCATGCGCCCGGTTTTCGCGATCTGGTTGTCGGCCATACAGCCGTCACCCCGCGCGAGATGGAGGCCAAATTCGGCCTAACAGGCGGTGACATTTATCACGGCGCAATGCAATTGAACCAGAT
>CAXGXG010000217.1:0-3560 GCA_964013525.1 uncultured Alphaproteobacteria bacterium
CTTTTTGGCCCCACGTAGGAAATAGCGGGCCCGGGTTCCATATGTCCGGCAATACCGTTTGGCAACATCCTTGGGAAGCCATCCATATTCGAACGAGAAATTTTTGGTAAAAACATGGGCATCCAGCGTGTTGATGTCACCACCGGGCAAGATGGAGCCGGCTGTCCAGGCATCACGGCCACGACCCAGCATTTTGACAACCTTGTCACCCACCTCTTCTGCAACGGCACGGTGGCTGGTGAGTTTACCGCCATAAACAGATACAATCGGCAGGCCTTCGTGTTTTTTTGCTTCCAGAACATAGTCGCGTGTGACAGATGATGCACTTTTTTCGCCATCATCAAACAGGCTGCGAACGCCGCTATAGCTCCATACGACCATGTCTGGCAGAATTTTTTGCTTAAAGTAACGATTTACAGCCTTACACAGATAGACCGTTTCCTGTTTGCTGATTGAAACATCAGCAGGATTTCCGCGATAATCGACATCGGTTGTACCGATTAGTGTGAATTTCTCTTCAAATGGAAACGTAAAGATCACACGGCCATCATCATTTTGAAGAGTATAGGCGTGATCGCCTTCGTACATTTTAGGGACAACGATGTGGCTGCCCTTGACCAAGCGGGTTTTGTATTTTGACAATTCAGGGTTGACGTTTTTGATAATTTTCGATGCCCAAGGGCCACCCGCATTGATAACGCAACGCGCATCGACAAACATTTCCCGCCTTGTGATCTGGTCCTCACACGTCAAGCGCCAGACACGCTTGCCACGTTTTTTGCGCGCGGCTTTGCAGCGCATGCGGGTAAAAATTTGCGCTCCTTTTTCCCGCGCGTCCATAGCATTCACAACTGTCAGTCGGGCATCATCTGTCCAGCAATCGGGATAGGTTATTCCGCGGCTAAAGATATTCTTCAATGGTTGACCCAAACGATGGGTTCTCAGCTTAATCCCTTTGGATGCCGGCAAAATATTACGAGCGGCCAAAAAGTCATACAGATAAACCCCCAAACGGATCATCCAGTACGGGCGCTGCTTTTTATTGTGTGGCAATACGAAGTTTAGAGGGCTGATTAAATGCGGCGCGCTCTTCATCAGGGTTTCACGCTCGCCCAGCGATTCTCGGACCAGTTTAAAATCTCGATGTTCCAAATAGCGAAGGCCGCCGTGAATAATCTTGCTGGATGATGATGATGTGGCCTGGGCAAGGTCACCTTGCTCCACCAAAACAACGTTCAGTCCGCGGCCCGCCAAATCGCGGGCAATAGCAGTGCCATTAATGCCACCACCAATTACAAAGACGTCTGTTTCAATGTTTTTAACTGCCATAAATAAAAAAAGAGCGGACCGCTAAATATCCCAAGAGTTAACTGGGAATATCTTAACGCTCCACTCTTTTAAATTCCAGTTATAAATCCCAGCGCTATGCGCTAAGGACTGGATGAAATGGATCAGTCGACTTCTTTACCGACAACATAGCCACCCGCTGCACCAGCACCAGCTGCTGCCAGTTCGCGTGTTGTACATGCAGATACGATTGATGTTCCGCCAATAATAGCCAGTGTCAGCATAAATGCTTTAATTGAAAAGTTCATGTTAATCTCCTTTGGTTCTCTTAACGTAAAAACAAACCAAAGGACGTATTTTTAGTTCCCAATACAAGTAAAGTTTTGTGAATTGTCAGTAACCAACAAGCTTAGAGTGGGCGTTGCTGAACAACCTGCAGCAAGACATCGTTCACCATGTCATCACCCAAAACACGGGCCGCAACTGAATGCATGCGTTTTTTGATGGTTGGCACATCAAGAACACGGCCATTGACCAGGCCATAACCTGTTCCCAAAACACCGTATAGGTCTTGAATATATGCATCCGCCAAACGAGGCTCGTAACGAGAAACACGATCCAGATTGCCGGTTGGCACTTCAAGTGAGACCACAAAGCTGACTTGCTGTGTAATTCCATTACGACCAATGACAGGTATCATCAGAGGCTTGAGCTCAAGATATTCGAATTCATACGAACCTTCAGCCGCCTCCTCAGCCGCCATGGCCGGCGTTGCAAATTGTAAAGATGTCTGATTAATGTTTGCCCCCATCAAAACGAAGACGGCAAACAAAAAGAAAATTTTGCGCATGAAACGCATACTCCCCAAAGCTAATGAATTTCTCCCCAGTTCTTATTATGACAGCCGTTTATTAACATGGCCTTAAAGAAACCGGGGAGCTTTCATAAATTCGGAACGTTATTTTTTGAAACGCTTACCAACGTATTCGGTAAAGTCCTTTTTAAGGCGCGGCGCCAAAACATACAAACCGATGATGTTCGGTATAGTCATGGCAAAAATCGCCGCATCCATAAAGTTGATAATATTCCCCATTGTGGCCGCCCCGCCGATAATCACGAAAAGGCAGTAAATAACTTTAAACGTAATCTCAGCCGCTTGGGTCTCGCCAAAGATATAGGTAAAAGACTTTAACCCATAGTAGGACCAGGCAATCATGGTTGAAAAGGCAAACAGCATAACGGAAAGAGCCAGAATATAAGGGAAAAACCAGATATGCTGACCAAATGCGCGCGATGTTAGGTCAACCCCTTCCATGCCGACACCATCAACATAAACGCCACTGACAACGATGACCAATGCGGTCATTGTACAAATGATAACCGTATCAATGAACGGTTCCAACATACCGACAATACCCTGACTGATATGGTGGTCCGTTTTTACAGCCGCGTGCGCGATAGATGCCGTACCCAGGCCTGCCTCGTTCGAGAAAGCCGCGCGACGGACACCTTGAATGATCGCACCAAAGAAGCCGCCGGCAGCCGCATCAACACCAAATGCACTTTTGAAAATGGTGACAAAGGCCTCAGGTATCGCCGGCAGGTTGGTCAAGATCACGATCAGTGCGGCAAGAAAATACAGAATCGCCATAAAAGGCACAATTTTTTCTGCTGTCTTGGCAATCGATTTGATCCCGCCCAAAATGACGGCACCAACCAACATAGCCACGATCAGACCAAACAGCCATCCTTTGTCCGCCATAAAGCTGGCTTCACCACCTGTGACACTGACAAATTGCTGAAATGCCTGATTGACCTGAAACATGTTACCGCCACCAATGGCGCCACCGATACAACAAATTGAAAAGAACGCACCCAGCGCCCAGCCCAGTTTCTTTTTGCCGAACGAATCAAAACCGTCTCGCAGGTAATACATTGGACCACCGGAATATTCGCCGTCTTTATTAACGTGGCGGTGTTTAACGGCCAATGAAATTTCAACCAATTTGGTCGACATTCCGAATAAGCCCATCAAAATCATCCAGATCATCGCACCGGGGCCACCGACCGAGATTGCAACCGCAACCCCTGCAATATTCCCTAGCCCCACGGTTCCGGAGACACTGGTCGACAATGCCTGCAAGCGGCTGATTTCACCTTTTTTGGTGCGCTTAATTGTCTTTGTCGGCTCCCGCAGCAAATCGATAGCGGTTTTAAAATAGCGGATGTTGGCAAAACCGAAATAGAATGTGAAGAACAAGGATGCTGCAACT
>CAXGXG010000218.1:0-3534 GCA_964013525.1 uncultured Alphaproteobacteria bacterium
TCCGTGGGCGCTTCTCAAAGAAATTGAGACATTAAAAAATCAAAACATTCATGTAACCCCTGATGATCTTTTGATTGCCGGTAATGCAACATTGATCCTTCCCGTTCATGCGGAGCTGGATCAGGCCTTTGAAAAAGCGCGGGGCAAACATAAGATCGGGACGACCGGGCGTGGGATTGGTCCCGCCTATGCCGATAAAATCGGTCGTCGCGGTCTGCGTGTTGGTGACCTTCTCGACCTTGCAGCCCTACCCGCCAAAATTGACAATCTGTTGTTTTATCACAACGCCCTACGCAAAGGATTGGATGCACCGCTGATCAATAGAGATCAGTTAATCGAACAAATTAAGACAATTGCGCCACACGTTATTCCCTTTGTCGGTGATGCATGGCAGGTGATGAATGATGCTGTGAAGTCAGGCAAGAAAATTTTGTTTGAAGGCGCCCAGGGCATAATGCTCGACATCGACCATGGTACCTACCCCTATGTAACATCATCGAATATCGTTGCGGCGCAGGCTGCAACGGGCAGCGGTGTTGCCCCCCACCATGTTGGCGAGGTCTTGGGCATTACCAAGGCCTATACAACCCGAGTCGGTTCGGGCCCTTTCCCGACAGAGCTTGAGGATCAAGATGGCGACCGTTTGGGCGAGCGCGGACACGAATTCGGAACAACAACAGGTCGCAAACGCCGTTGCGGATGGTTTGACGCCGCTCAGGTGCGCCAAGCCATTGCCGTTGGCGGTATTACATCGCTGGTAATAACAAAACTGGATGTTTTGGACGGTTTTAAAACGCTAAAAATATGTACAGGCTACGATATTCACGGCAAAACTTATGATCACCTGCCCGGTACAGCTGAAATGCAGGCGGCAGCCACACCGGTCTATGAAGAGATTTCTGGATGGGATGAGGATACATCAGGCCTGACATCGTGGGAGGATCTGCCTGAAAAAGCCGTTCATTACCTGCAGCGGTTATCAGAGCTGCTGGATTGCCCGATCGCTATTGTATCGACAGGTCCGGACCGCAAAGATTCAATTGTCTTGAAAAGCGTGTTTTAATCGCACGTTGTGTGAAAACCGCGTGATGACAAGGGCGCACGTCTGGCCTCATGCCGCAACGCTTCCTGTGTGACAGCATCGATCTGCGCCTGACGGCTCATTCGGGATTCACGCTCAAGATCGCGGGACAGGGCGGCTTTGGCGCGGGAATTAAAATCATTTTTGACCTTCGCCTCTTCAATAGGCGTATTGACGACCATCAGGCCGCTTTCGCGATAGTCCGGCAGAAAACCAAAGGCTTCATCCATAAACTTCTTGATGCTTTTCAAGGCATCCATTTTCTCATCATCTTGCTTGAGTTTCGCAAACATAAAGCGCTGATGGATCAATGTCTCCATCCCCTTTTCAGAGATCATGATCCCACTGCTGATTTGAGATCCGGGATGTTTAGGAACAATGGTGTCCAGCTCTATGTCTGCGAACGCATTGTCCTCAACAGAAAAAAACGCAATTTTGCCATCTGTCAAAGCATTGGGCATCATTTTATAAAGAGCGACCAGTTCATCCCATACCAAAGTGGTTTCATAGCCTATATTGGATTTTTTTGAGATTTTGATACCTTGATATTGAACATCATTTTGAGCGGCCTTGAGATCTTCGTACGTCATTTCGGAGATGTATTCCGCCAAATCATTCAGCATAACAACGCGGCCTGTCAATTGACTGGAATAGGCGCGCTGTACTTTTGGTGACAGATCGCGATTGTGGTGCTTCATCTTTAACCTCTTTAAATTGAGGCTAAAATATAACCAAAATTATAAGTTATGTCAATTGCCAGTTTGTGATTTTCTGACTTTATCACCAATTGCAGATTGAATGCGCGCATAGAAAAATGTGTTTTGCGCCAGTTCATCTTCATATTCGACCTCTTCAAAATTCTGGGTAAATTCAAAGAAATCTTGCGGCAGGGACGTTGCCCTGTCCGCAACATCCACCAACAGGCGGGCCTCGATATCGCCAAGCTCCATATCCTCGGCAACCATGGCCTTCAACCAGAACCACTCATCCTCATCCAAGACGCCTGGCGACAAAGGGTCGTTCAAAACAAAAGAAACGATGGCTTCAATAAAGAATTCCGCCCAATCTGTGTCGTTGTCTACGTTCTCACCAATAAAATCGTTTAATTCAAATAGGAATTCGGCCTCATCCTGCTGAATTTCCCCATCCGCAAGCAAACGGCGCTGAATGGCTTCAACCTCATAGCTGTCAACTTTTCCGTCTTCGGAGACTTCACGCAAAATATCAGCCAATGGTGCGGTTGCAAAATCTGTCATGGTAATCTCCTAGTATCCTTAATTACTTTAAAAAGCCGGGGCGTTCCGGCCGGTAGACAATTGTATATGTGCCTTCAATTGCGCGCACCTCACGGGCCAGCAATTGCAAGTGCTGCTTTGCCCGGTGCAGCTGGCGGGCCCGCAAGTTTCTGGGTGATATCTTTTTGCTTTCAACCATCGGGCCCCATTCGTTGATCTGATAACACAGATTTCCAGCCTCCAAAAATATTGCCTCCAGACAAAAGGCTGCATAGACGCGATCAATATCCAGAATATCACCTGTCATCTTGTAGCTGAAAACGCTGCTGTCTATACCCAGACGGGGGTTGATACTGCCTTTGATCGTTTTTTGATCCTTCATCAACATGCCTGCAATTGAATTTTCATGAACGACTTTAGCTTTCCAGCCGAATTCGCGTAGAACATACTCGACAAAGGCTGCATTGTATTCGTAACGCTGATGATTGGCGGCTGCACATTTTTCAATGATGTCGGCAATGCGTTTTTTATGAGTTTTAAAGACAGGCATTCCGTCAATATACAAAAGCCCCCAGAGTTTATCGCCGTTAAATTCCTGCTCGTACGTTGAAAGTGTGCGTTTCCACACCCCCTCCCAAACGGAATGTTCAGTGTTGCGGGGATCAAGCGCGCTGTTGGTTGAAATGAATTTGATGACTTCGGCTGCAAAGCGCATGGTCACATGGGTGTTTTGGGCACGCACCACAACATCATATTCCTGATCGCCCTGTCCGACGTTAAAATTAATGCGATTGCTGCGTATAGAAGTGAGGTCGGGAAGTTTTTCCCGAATAGATTTAGGAAGGTTTTTAAGCGCCAGCTTTTCCCGTATTAAATATGCTTTGAAATCTTGCATGTGTTTTTAACAACCCCAACTTGCATTTTACAATGCCATGAATGATCAAGCGGGGCAAGATTGGAAAATTAAATCGCCTGGCGCAAACCACCGAAAACAATATCGAAACCGCCATCACGCTTCAGGCTTTTATGCAGTTTTTTCGCTTTGGAAGCAATGCTTTGACCATGTTCCAGTGTAATGTCACGCAGCTTGGCGCTTGCCAGGGCTTCCAAAGATTGTAAAACGCCCATCAGCGCATTCAACTCACCCTCAGGATTGCCGTAGAATGAATTCTGGTTGGAAGCCCGGTTAAAGTTTTTAACAACATTGTTATTCACAGG
>CAXGXG010000219.1:0-3530 GCA_964013525.1 uncultured Alphaproteobacteria bacterium
CGTAACAACTCGGCTGCTGTTTTCCGTGCGGATTGTTAGGATTTGGCCATCTGCGCCCCCGTTAATGGTGACAAGATCGTCTGCGGCCGCATCGGATTCTGTATCAATGGTGTGCGATACACCCGTTACAGTTACTGCGCCGGATGATATGGTTAATTCGCCTGCATCTTTAAAGGCGGCTTTCTTGGTGAAGCTGTTGTCACCTGTAAAGCTGTTTGTGCCGAAAAAGGTGTTATCGCCTTGCAATGTTGCAATAATATCTGCCACGCTTGAAAGTCTCACGTTTCTTGTGCCCGAACCCCAGTTTACCGCCGCCCCTGAATTTGAGCTTGCCAGCACCGTATCACGCGAAAGAACATCAGGCGTACCGGCTGTAATTGTGCCAAGCCCTGTTTCCCAGTTCTCATTATCTCCAATGTGATAAGGAACAGTCGCGCCATCCCCTGCCCCCGCAACGAAGGTTCGGAAACCTGTTTGTGCGCCGAGCAGGTTAATGTCACCCGTTCCCTGCGTTTCCGTGGTCTCAAAGACCATATCTGCAAGCGTTAAACTCATGCTGGTATCTCCTCTATTCTGTAGGATTTTTCAAAGATTGAATAAGATCGGTGAATGATGGGCTGCAATTCAGTCATCAGGCCGTAAATGTGCTGACGTTGGAAGTGCGTTGTGGCGTTTGCGTCTTTTACGAACAGCACATCTTTTGCCGATCCGCGCAGGCGGTCAATATCGTATAACGTGCCGTACATTTCATCTTCGGAGCCAAAGCCAAGTTTGAATTCCTGAACCTTAATCGGGGCGCGTCTGGTCGGAACTGGTTCACCGGAACGCGTCCGTGTAACTTTAGTATTGTCGATAAACCCATCAGCCATGCCGTAGTCAATATTAATTGTTGGCTGAAAACCCTGCCCCATATATAGGCGACCGGCTTGGAAATAACCTTCCGTATTCGCGCTATCGTCTATATCAAGCTGCCAATAGCGGTATGTCTGGTCTAACCCTAAAAGGAACAGGTTGCTATCATAGCCACAATCCGCCCCCGTTATAAGATTTAAAGCATCAGACGCATAATCTGACACCTCTGCCGTATTACCCGCTCTGACAGTCACTGTGCCGCCGCCATTGTGCGCTATAAGGGAAATAAAGGTTATATTCTGCGCTGATTGTAGATCAATGTTAATTTGCGGCGTTAAATCGGTGGTGCGGTAAAGGCGTTGCAACGATCTTTTCTGCAGATTTCCAATCGTCATATCGCCGACTGACTGACTGCCTGTAATGGTGGCCGCATCCGATATTTCCGGCGTTCCTAATAACATCATCCCCATAACTCCAGTTGTGTGGTTCCTGTTTCGGCATCTTCTGAAATTCCGACAATCAAGAAAAGCTTGCTGTTCAGACCGAATTTGTCAGTTTCAAGCGTGATAACGTCACCTATAAAGACACGAAACAGCAGATTGACTACATCCAGACGGATAACTTTCCGTTGGGTGCCGTAAATCTCTTGAATACGTTCGGCCTCGGTGATTGCGTTTTCTTGGCTGATAATCAGGCTGTCGAATGTGCGCTCTGTCTGGCTGGCTGTCCGGCCCTTGACCTGTCCGCTCTCGATTGTGACTGTGCGATAACGCTCTTTTGCAAATGTCTTAAAATCAGTAGGTGCGGCCGCAGCAAAATCATCTTCTGATTGCAATGTCCATGCGCGTTTATATCCAAGCGACACCCGCCATGCAGGGGGAATAATGCGCCTGATTTCAAGACTTCCTTCTTCAATATCGCTATCTGTAATCGTATATGATGATCCGGCAGGGCTTTTCAGTACGCCAACCGTTAAGCGGCCCCGTCTGTTAAATGTCCAGTAACCCTGAATTGAGACAATCAGTTCATCCAGCACCTGTTTTAAGTCTGTGGCTGCATCAATGTAAATGCCAACCGTGGCCGGAACCTCAATGTCGAACCTGTTAAATGATCCTTGGTCTAAATCTGTCGCCGTAAATGACTTCGCGCCCATCTTGGTTGTAACAATGCGCTGAACGATTGCCGCCGTGGTGCTGACGTATGACCCGCTATTATCACCCTTGGCATTTGCAGTCACGCGACCAGAAGGGCTTGAACCAAGCTTGATATAACCGCCTGATAGCTGCGTTTTATATTGGCCGGCTGAAACACTGGCCACTGTGATATCGGCAACATCCCCGCCATTTGTTAGCGCAACGCCCTTATCATAGACCTCTGTCACCCCTTCAATCGCGCCATCGTGGACCTGATAAACCAGATTTCCGGGATCAACCAAAACAGGGCTGATATTGTGGCACTCGCCGTATAACAAAGGTTTTGGCGTATTTGCGATATCATCGCCGCCCTCTAAGCCGCCCTCGCCTTTATAAAGGTTCTGGATAAATTCGGTTTCCAGCACATTTGACTTGTCCGAAATATTTATAATGATTTCATCTTCGCTAAATTCTGGCTGTGTCATAAAGCCTGTGAAGATTTCAGCAAATTCGGCGCGCGCAAATCCATCACTACCGGCAAAAACAGAAACCCTGCGGCCGCCGAAGTAATAATCAGCGAGATGGTCATATTCGCTGTCACCGTTCAAGATGCGTACTGCCCCCGATGATGGAACAGATCCCCGAAATTCTTCGCCTGATAAGATAGAGGCTTCAAACTGGAACGGGTTACTTGTCACGGGCAAATAACTTGTGTGCGCCGGGCTTTCTCCGCCCTTTGTGTGGTAACCCTGGTCAGAGATATAAACGGTTTCAAGACCGCCGGTATAATCAAGCTCAAACTCGCCAATCGCAACCGAACCAATAGGAAAGCCGCTTGTCATGCTCTGCGGGCTGGCATCATTCCACGGATGGATTTCCACCAGATAAAGCAGCTGTGCATCGGGATTGCGCAAAAGCACGGAAAATGCGCCTGTTTCTGACGCATCCAGCTCCGGCGATATCTCCCCGATTGCCTTTTCCGCTATGCTCCAATAGCTCATTGTCATTTCATCATTACCAGCTTGTTATTGGTGCGTTCCTGCTCTTTTCGTAGCTTGCGGTTTTCTTCCCGCAGCTCCTGCAGCTCCAGAACGACCTGTTGCATGATCGAGGTCTGTTCGGCGTTTGATACCGCTATATCACGCGCAACGCTGTCATTCAAACCACCCTCTGCGCCTAAACTGTCGCCAACACCAACGATTGATTGGCGCACGTAGCTTTCCAGTGCGGCAAAACCTTCACCACTTGCGAAAACATCCCGGCCGATATTCAATAGCTGACTTGCTTGTTGTGTTAGGGCATCAATATTTGAGTAATCACCAAGCTTGACCGCATCGAGGTTCGTATCAAACTTTGACCGGGCAAGGGATAGCTGCTCGCCGGGGTTAAGGCTGCTGGAACCAGATAATGCCTGCTGATCCAAGAAATCCTGCAATGGCCGCAGGCTATTTTGAATGATTGCGTCTTTTTGCTTTTGATAGGATGCTGTCAGTTCATCGACCGGCAAGCCCAAATCAGACGCTTTGCCTTTCAGATCGTCAAATT
>CAXGXG010000220.1:0-3522 GCA_964013525.1 uncultured Alphaproteobacteria bacterium
AAGCCGACCCCTGCGGATATGGAGAGCGGGATATCCCGCAGCCAGAGGGCGGCTAGCCGTCATTCTGGAAGCCTTCGGACCTGGAACGGCAAGCAACTTGACCGCTGAACAAGTGGTTGATCTGATGTTTGCGACAGCGAATAAGACTGGCATTTATTCAGATCCGACAATTTATGGACAAGGATTGCTGGATTTGGATGCGGCAACGTCTCCGACAGCACCGCTTGCGCTGGCGAGCACAGGATCCTATACAATGTCGGCACCATCTTTGACATCAACATCTCTGTCATTCGGCCCCGCATTCGGTGATGCAGCCACCTCGGCGTTTGGTGGCCTATAGCCCCAAGTTCGGATTGCGAATACGGACAGCGCAATCAGTAGACTGAACACGGCAAAGTATACAAAACTGTTCGTTTTTTTATCGGCTAGCATTATGTTGCGCTTAAGAAGGTTGTTCAATATAGATGAAACTTGCGCCTATCATACAAAAAGGTTAGGCATTTATGCAAAGTTTCTTTATCAGGTTGTGTTTGTAATAACGTCAAACCATTGTTTGGAAATCAGGTCAATATCTAACGTTTTGTTTATTTTAAGTGCATTGTCGCCGATCTGCCTCCGCATCTTCGGGGTTGCCATTAAATTTCTTAGAGCTTCTGAGAGGGGGGCAACCTGGCCAACCGGTGTTAAAATGCCGTTATAGCCACTTCGTATGAGTTCATTCGGCCCATGGGGGCAATCTGTGCTAATACAAGGTGCTCCGGTTGACATCGCTTCAATCAGCGCATTTGGCATTCCCTCATAGTAAGATGTTAGAACAAATATGCCTGCTTTGGATAGGGCGTTATGCACCTTCTGCGTTGGTCCACACATTTCGATCTTATCTGTTAAATGCAGCGCTTTTATTTGATGTTGCAGACTCTCACCTTCGGGGCCATCGCCATAAATTTTAACGCGCCAATCCGGGAAGTCTGTGGAGACTTTGGCAAACGCAGAAATCAAAAGATCAAAGCCTTTTAATTTCTTTAACCGGCCTATGGCAACGATTGTGCGATCCCGTGGTAAGGATGTATTGGAATTATCAGGTTTCTCAACCGCATTATAAATCACCTGCTTTTTATGTTCGGGGAGCCAAGGGCAGGATGACGCCGCACCTTTGCTGACAAAAACCATTTGCTTGGCTCTTGGATAAGTTATGCGTCTAAGAAACCTCGAGAGCGGATGCAAAGTTTGGCGGTCAATATTTGTGCGCTCTGATGGGACGACCCGAGCATCATGGAAGTTTTGTGTCGCAAGGCAAAGAATGTTGGCCTCGGTCTGAAAGGGTAAAACAATGTCAGGTTTTGCGCATAACTCTCTAAAATGTCGCGGCTCTGATCTTGTGAAAAATCATCTAAAATAATGATTTCTGTATTTTGCCAAGTTTGCTTTAAACAACTGTCTATTGCTCGCGATACTGTTTTTTCAGCATTGTGGCAGATAATGCCAAAGGTTATAAGCTCTTGCTGGTTCTTTAAGTTCGTAGGCATAACGTCCCTGTGAAAAAGATATTTTAAACGTCTTTGCAAATATATTAGGTGCTTTCCAAAAATAAAAAAACCCCCGAAAACGGGGGTTTTTGTGCCTTAACTAATCTGCAACTAGGCGACTTTGGTCAAAACTTTTTCAAGCTTTTCCGCGGCCTTTTGCTCGTCAATTTTTTCAACGGCAGCCACTTCGCGGGCTAGGCGCTGAAGTGCTTCTTGATAGATTTGACGTTCTGAATAAGATTGCTCGCTCTGGTCTTCACGGCGCAGGTCACGAAGGACTTCTGCAATTGAAACCGGGTCGCCGGAGTTGATTTTTGTTTCGTATTCTTGCGCACGGCGGCTCCACATTGTGCGGCGGACCTTAGATTTACCTTGAAGCGTTGTCAGGGCGTCTTTCAAACGGTCTTTAGATGTTAATTTGCGCAGGCCGGATTCCTTGATCTTGTTTAGTGGCAACTTAAGACGCATACGGTCTTTTTCAAACGCGATCGTATATAATGTCACTTCAATTCCCGCAATGCTTTGGGTTTCGATACCTTCAACCTGTCCAACACCATGGGCCGGATATACAACGAAATCACCTTTGTTAAATTCCGTATCCTGTTTTTTAGCCATATAACATTCCTCTTTCAATCCGCCCGTAATGTGACCCCGGTGCCAAGGCCGGCTTGTTTGCCGTATCAGAAACTTAAGGATTTCTTAACCTTTATTTAAAAACAATGTACCATCTTTTCCGTAACATTGCAAGTTTTATTTGTTTTTGCGCAATAAAAATGCTAAGGGGCTACGGTTTAATCGCCCTCGCCAGGTTTTTCGCTAAACAATGCCATCTTATCTGTTTTGTCTTTAAATTCTTCGGCTTGGGGGAGGGGCTCCTTTTGGCGTGTAATGACCGGCCAAATTTCTGAATATTCACGGTTAAGCTCCAAAACATCCTCTGCACGCGGATCAATGTCTGAAACAATAGCCTCAATAGGGCATTCAGGCTCACATACACCACAGTCTATGCATTCGTCCGGGTTGATGACGAGCATGTTTTCACCCTCGTAAAAGCAATCAACGGGACAAACTTCTACACAATCGGTATATTTGCACTGGATACAGCCTTCTAAAACGACATATGTCATAGATCGTCTCTTCTTCATGTTAATTCAAGGTTTAAACCAATATCATGTATACCCTAATTTCTGTTCGGATGCATTACCTAAGATATGGGGTTGATTTGGTGCTCGCACAAAAAAAGCGACCGAATAATCAGCCGCTTTCTTTATTTTTATTAAGAATTGTGGGTTAAGACGCTTCTTTTGCAGTCTCTTCCTTATCCTTCTTTGTTTCTTTTTCATCTGACTTTTCGTCGTCAGACTTTTTCTTGGCCTTTTTCTTCTCAGGCTTTTTGCCTTTGACGTATTCAGGCTGTGTGTTTTTCTCAACATTTTCAGCTGTCACTTTTACCTGTGTGACATCATCCATGCCTGGGATATCAAACATCGTGTCCAGCAGAAGGTTTTCCAAGATGGAACGCAGTCCACGCGCGCCAGTCTTACGTTCAATGGCGCGTTTTGCAATCGCATTCAATGCATCGTCCGTAAATTCAAGGTCTACGTCTTCCATCTCGAAGAGGCGCTTGTACTGTTTAATCAGAGCATTTTTAGGCTCTGTCAAAATGGTGACAAGTGCGTCCTCGTCCAGATCTTCCAATGTGGCGATAATAGGTAGGCGACCGATAAATTCAGGGATCAAACCAAATTTAACCAGATCTTCCGGCTCAACTTCGGCCAGGATATCGCCTGTGCGGCGTTCATCCGGTCCTTTGACGTCAGCGCCAAAGCCGACTGTCGTTTCGCGACCGCGGGTGGAAATTACTTTTTCCAAGCCGGCAAATGCACCACCTGCAATAAACAGGATGTTAGTTGTATCAACCTGCAGGAATTCCTGCTGCGGGTGCTTGCGTCCACCTTGTGGAGGGACAGAAGCAACTGTTCCTTCCATCAGCTTC
>CAXGXG010000221.1:0-3513 GCA_964013525.1 uncultured Alphaproteobacteria bacterium
TTTGGATAATGTTTGTGGTTTCATGTTCACACCTCTGGTTATTCCTTGACCATTCAGGGAATGGCCTGCTTATACATTCATTTCCGATTCGCTTACAAGTGCCAATCGACCCTTCCATACAGATTGTTTTACCAGATGTTCCAATTAAAATTTCGGACGGGTCGGAAAGTGAGTTTTGACCGGCAAACACTGCTGATATGTATCAAAAGCCTGACCGGATTGGCGGCTGAAATGTTTATCTGCGCGGGCGTTGAAAGTGCAACCAGGCGTCGTTGAAAAATTCCTGATTTTGAGCGGTTTTTCCGGTTTCATCCCGCGGGCCATGCTCAAATGATATTTGGCGATGGTGTCGGTGGGTTCAGCGTCACCTGCATATAAAATTTGATCATCATTCACAACGATCAACTCGCAATTCTCCGCCAAAGCCATCACTGCTTTGTAAAAATCCAGCATGCGTGCTGAATTCATTGTATGCACAATAATTTTCATACCGTCCTATACCATGAAAAAGCGTTATGGCAAAGGCTTTTGCGAAAGATTGATTTTCACAATCCGCCAACGCATAATATGTATCTTGATCAAACAGGAGACATCACATGCCCCTCTACCCTTTTCCGACACTCAAATTCAATTTGGGCGACAATGCCGATATGCTGCGCGAATCCGTATATAATTTTGCAGCCAAAGAGATTGCCCCGCATGCGGAAAAAATCGATCAGGACAACGAATTCCCCAACCACCTTTGGCCTAAATTCGGCGATATGGGGTTATTGGGGATCACCGTTGATGAAAAATACGGCGGGTCGGGTATGGGTTATATCGAACATATCATCGCGATGGAGGAGATCAGCCGTGCATCCGCCTCTGTCGGTTTAAGCTATGGCGCATTTTCAAACCTGTGTGTAAACCAAATTCACCTGAACGGATCAGAGGCACAAAAGGAAAAATACCTGCCTGATTTGTGCGCAGGACGCAAAATCGGCGCCTTGGCCATGTCTGAACCGGGCGCGGGATCTGACGTTGTATCCATGCGGCTGAAGGCTGAAGCCAAAGGCGATCATTATGTCCTGAACGGGAACAAGATGTGGATTACCAATGGTCCGGATGCCGATATTCTGGTGGTCTATGCCAAGACGGATCCGGATGCAGGCGCACGCGGTATCACTGCCTTTATCATTGAAAAGGATATGCCGGGTTTTTCCACCGCGCAAAAACTCGACAAGCTGGGCATGCGTGGCAGCAATACGTGCGAGCTGGTGTTTGAAGATTGTAAAGTGCCTGCCGAAAACATTCTGGGTGAATTGAACCAGGGCGTCCGCGTTTTGATGAGCGGGCTGGATTATGAACGCGCCGTTCTTTCTGCTGGCCCTATCGGGATTATGCAGGCCTGTATGGATGTCGTCATTCCCTACATTCATGAACGTGAACAATTTGGAAAACCGATTGGCGAATTTCAGCTGATGCAAGGCAAAATTGCCGATATGTATGTCGCGCTGAATTCTGCACGTTCATATGTTTATGCGGTTGGTCAGGCCTGCGACCGTGGCGAGGTGACCCGCAATGATGCGGCCGGTGCCATTCTATATGCGGCTGAAAAGGCGACGTGGTGTGCCAATCAGGCGATCCAGACATTAGGCGGAAACGGTTACATCAATGAATATCCGACAGGCCGCCTGTGGCGTGACGCCAAACTGTATGAAATCGGGGCTGGCACATCCGAAATTCGCCGCATGCTGATCGGACGTGAATTGTTCAAAGACACCGCCTGATCGACAGTGTAACGGCATAGTTTGCATGAAGTGAAATTACGCGTATTTTCGCGGGTGATAAATTCAGGCTTGCAAGAAGCTCCGGTCTTCAGCGCTTGTATAAAAATGGCAGAGCCTGACGGCGCTCATTTTGCGCGTCAAAAACAGCACCTATCATTCCGCCTGAAATGGCAAAAATACCGGGAAACATAATCATCATGGGTGCAAAACCCACTGCAGCTGCCGCAGCAACGCCTGTGGCCAAACCCGCAACTGTGCCCATTGCCGTTTTCGATGACATCATATTGAATATTTTTTTATACATGTTTAAATCCCTTCCCCAATATAGACATCTTAACAAAATATAAACATTATGTCAAATCAAGCCTGCTTTGATTTCAGTCTGACGGTATAAACGGAATGGATTGCCTCAACAATATGACGGGCATTCAAACCGGCCGCTTCATACATTTTATCCGGACTGTCCTGATCCAAATACAAATCCGGCAGGACCATATTTTTAAAAACCATGTTTGGGGACAAAAGCCCCTCGCGGTTATACAAATCCAAAACATAGGATCCAAATCCGCCGATTGCCCCTTCCTCAATCGTCAGAACGGCCGCATGATGACACGCAATCTGTTTTAGGTTTTCCGCATCCAGTGGCTTGGCAAAACGCGCATCAAACAAGGTTACGCTAACCCCCTCGCGTTCCAATTGTTCGACCGCTTTAAAACATTCGCCCAAACGTCCACCGTAATTCACGATCGCAACATCATGCCCCTCGGATAAGAAACGGCCTTTGCCGATTTCCAGGATTTCAGGTTCCTGCGGAATATCAATACCAAGGCCCGCGCCGCGCGGATAGCGAAAGGCAATCGGCCCGTCATCATAGGCGGCAGCCGTACGGGCCATACGCGCCAGTTCCAATTCATCGCCTGCGGCCATCAATGTCATGTTCGGCAAACAACCCAGGTAGGCCGTATCAAACGCGCCTGCGTGCGTCGGGCCATCTGCCCCCACCAGACCGGCGCGGTCAACGGCAAAGCGCACAGGCAGGTTTTGCAAGGCTACATCGTGGACAACCTGATCATAACCACGTTGCAGGAATGTTGAATAAATCGCGGCAAACGGGCGCATCCCTTCCGCAGCCAGACCGGCCGCAAAGGTAACAGCATGCTGTTCGGCGATCCCGACATCAAATGTTCGGTCGGGAAAGTCCAGCGCAAATCGCGCAAGGCCCGTGCCGGAGGGCATCGCCGCTGTCACAGCCACAATTTTATCATCCTTTTCCGCCGCCTTGGTCAACTGATCGGCAAAAACAGCAGTATAGCTGGGTGCGCCGGGGGCCTTTTTGGCCTGCTCGCCCGTTGCCACATCAAATTTGGAGACACCATGCATTTTACAACTGGCTTTTTCCGCAGGCGCATAACCGCGCCCTTTTTCTGTTTTCACGTGGATCAAAACCGGCCCCATCGGGTTGCTATCACGCACATTGGACAAGACCTCAACCAATTGTTCCATATCATGGCCATCAATCGGCCCGATGTAGTAAAAGCCCATTTCTTCAAAAATGGTCCCCTCATTCAACGCGCCGCGGGCATATTCCTCGGCACGTTTGGCGGCATTTTCAATCCCGCGTGGCAGGCGCTTGGTAATTTTCTTCACCTTTTCGCGCAAATCACGGTACGGTGCCGATGATGCCAATCGCGCCAGATATTTTGACAGGGCCCCAACCGGCGGTGCAATCGACATATCATTGTCA
>CAXGXG010000222.1:0-3512 GCA_964013525.1 uncultured Alphaproteobacteria bacterium
ATATCTTCCGCGGAAGTGAAAAAACAGCTGATACCGTGATTGTTGCCGGTTTCGGGGATGCCGCAGATGTATCTGAAAATGATTTCGAAGTTCTGGGCAGTGAACTGGCCAACAGCCTGAAAGAGCTGAAGTGCGAAAAAGTCGCCATCGAAGTTGAGGACGTAAAAAAAATAAAGGCCGAAACAATCGCCGTTAAGCTGGCCGCTGGGTTGAGCCTGAATTCCTATCAATTCGACAAATATAAAACATCCAAAGATGCGGAAGAGAAAAAGAAGAACAGCTTGAAAGAGGTGACACTGGTTCTGGACACTGCAGCCGCTGCAAAAAAAGATTTTGCAGATATGCAGGCGATTATTGAAGGTGTCTTTCTAACCCGTGATTTGGTTTGGGAACCTGCGAACGAGTTGTATCCTGAAAGTTTTGCGAAGCGCATCAAAAAAGAACTGTCGCCGTTGGGTGTTAAAGTCAAGATCGTCAATGAGGCCCAAATGCGTAAATTGGGCATGAACACATTTTTGTCCGTTGGGCAGGGCAGTCGCCGTGAATCCCAAATGGTGATCATGGAATGGAATGGTGACAAAGCTGCCAAGAAAAACAGCAAGCCTTTGGCGTTGGTGGGGAAAGGGATTACGTTTGATACAGGCGGAATCTCGCTAAAACCGGGTGCCGGTATGTGGGATATGAAATGGGATATGGGCGGAGCAGGCGCCGTTGTCGGTGCAATGAAAGCTATTGCAGGACGCAAAGCAAAGGCCAATGTTGTCGCTGCGGTCGCCCTGGCGGAAAATATGCCGGATGGCGATGCCACACGCCCAGGCGATATTGTGAAATCGCTGTCAGGACAAACGGTCGAAATCCTGAATACTGATGCCGAGGGCCGCTTGGTCCTTTCTGATACGTTGACCTATATGCAGCGCAATTTCAAACCGGAATTGGTGATTGATCTGGCAACCCTGACAGGGGCCATTCTGGTCGCGTTGGGACATGAATATGCAGGCGCATTCGGAAACGATGACAAGAGCATCAAAGAACTGATGTGTGCAGGCGAGGGCGTCGGTGACAAAGTTTGGCATATGCCGATGACAGACATTTGGGACAAGCAATTGGACTCTGAATGTGCTGATATCCGCAATATCTCATTTGAGAAATATGCAGGCAGTGCAACTGCGGCCGCATTCCTAAGCCGCTTTATTGAAGATGGACAGAAATGGGTGCACCTCGATATTGCGGGTATGGCTTGGAAGCCAAAGGCATCTGACAGTCGTCCGAAAGGGGCGACAGGTTTTGGTGTCCGTCTGTTGGATCAGTTCGTACGTCAAACCATTGAAGAAAAAACTGCGAAATAAGCGAAGCTTTAATATTAAAGAAGAGCAGCGCCATTCGGCGCTGTTTTTTTTAACTAGCGTTTCGGCCCGCCGCGCTTCGGCGTTGATTTGCGGATATGGGCTACGTAATCTTTGTAAAGCTGTGGGTAAAGCTTGGCCAAAAGCCCTGCGTCCAAAAGGGCGCCGTGGCCATTTTCATCACGTTCTGTCCGGTCAATTTCATATCGGTCCAGCATTTTATCAAGGCTGGCCTGATCGTGGCCGAACATAGCCTCTCCCCAGCGACGGACATTAATCCATTGCTTTTCCGGCACCTCGCCAAAGCCGGCGCGTTTGAGTGCTGCATTCAAAAAAGCGATATCCAACGTGTAGCCTTCAACCGTACGGCAGGTGATCAAAACAGGTGTATCCCCGATAAATTTACGAATATCTTTAGCCTTGCTTGCGAAATCAGGCTTGTCGGCCAGAAATTCGTCTGTCAAACCTGTCAGGTTGGTAATGAATTCGGGAACGGGGCGTCCGGGATTAAAGTGTGAATGATATGTTTTGCCAGTTGGCACGCCGTCGATCATTTCAATCAGGCCGATCTCGGTAATTCTGTGGCCCTCATCATCGCGCAGGCCGGTGGTTTCAAGGTCCAATACGATTATACGCATACATCATTCCCTTTGTTTCGTTCAGTGTTTCGGAGTGATTATGTTATATGCGTAGGCGCTGGATTTGTCAATCTTTGACGGGCAGAGGAACCGCAGCCGGCTTTTTTAACAGGCGATAACCATCGTAAAGGCGTTTGGTCCACCAGATAAGGGCCAAGCCATATGTCGCCCATTTGATCGCGATCATCTCAATCAAATTTGCTTCCTGAAAGGCCAGGATGTCCGCCTCAATCTGTGAGACGCTCATTCCGTACTGTCCGCTGTAGGCGCTGGTCACCATCGTATCAAAATCGGTAAACATATAGATCAGGATAAAGTGCGCAATCATCGCGACCGGGAACACGATCAGGTTTCCAATCCAAAATGTGCGGATTTGCCAACGGGCGTGGGAATGATAAAGTGGGCTTTCTTGGCGCTTGCGTTCAAAATAAGCCATAATGATGCCGACGGTTACAGCCAACAGCCCCGCCAGAAAGATGATCCCATAAGAAATAAAACACGCCGCCGCACCAAACGCCAAAAGAGCATAAATTAATCGCAAGCGTTTAAAAACAAGCGGGTTTGAATGTGTATCGATCGTTGTGTTGATTTGGTCATCTGTCATGGTGTCACCGCCAGTATAAGTCCTAGAATGATAAGAAGGCTTCCAAAGACCATATTCAAACGTTTCTCGTTCTTTTTCAAGCTTTTAAAAATGCGCGGACGCCGAAGTCCGATGGTCAAAATGGACCAGAACACAAACGAGCTGATAAGGATGATCACGATAAAAATACTTTTTTGTGCCAGGCTGTAAGCCGGATCAATGACTTGCGTAAAGAGAACCAAAACAAAAATCAGAACTTTGATATTTAAAAGGTTCGTCAAAAACCCATGGCGAAAGGCCTGAACATAGCTTGGTTTTCTTGCTTTTTGAACGGCCAGCAATTGTCGGGAGGAACGGAATGTCTGAACGCCCATAAATATGATGTAAAGCGCGCCGATCAGCTTAACGACAAAGTAAACCGGACCACCTGCTGCCAAAAATGCGGACACGCCAAGGAGAGCAAGAAGGCAGTGACCGGTAAGGCCGAGGCAGATACCTAAGTTACAGTAAAAAGCTGACTTTGGATCTTTGGAAAGGCTATAGCGGGCGACCATCATCATATCCGGCCCTGGGATAATGATGGTTGAAAACAAGATGGTGAGAAGGACAAGGATATCCGCAAACATTTATTTGCGCCCGAAAAGTTTTTCGATATCAGAAAGCTTGAGCTCTACGTAGGTGGGGCGCCCGTGATTACATTGGCCGGAATAGGGGGTCTTCTCCATATCCCGCAAGATGGCGTTCATCTCCTCAATATTCAAACGGCGTCCTGCCCGAACTGACCCGTGGCACGCCATTGTCCCGCAGATCTCCTCAAGCCGTTCTTTCAGGGCGAGTGCTTCATCCATTTCCGCCAGTTCATCCGCCAGGTCACGGACCAGCTTCTCAACATTTGTGCGTCCCAACAGGGCGGGGATTTCATGCACGGCCATTGCACCATCGCCGAAC
>CAXGXG010000223.1:0-3467 GCA_964013525.1 uncultured Alphaproteobacteria bacterium
TTGCCCGCTTGAATGAGTTGATGGCCACTCCAGTTGAGCGCCCGTCAAGCAGTCATTTCCTGTCGCGCCCCGTCATGGAAGGCTTGGTCGAGTTTCAGGACGTGAAATTCAGCTACCCCGGCCAAACACGTCCTGCGCTAAAAGGGGTTAGCTTTACTATTAACAGCCGTGAATCGGTTGGGATTATCGGGGCCGTGGGTTCAGGAAAAACAACGATTGAGCGTTTGCTGTTGAACCTGTATCAACCGGATGAGGGGTCTGTACAGATTGACGGTACGGATGTTCGCCAGATTGACCCAGCCGACCTGCGCCGTAACATTGGTGTGGTTCAACAGCATCCGCATATCTTTTTCGGATCTGTTCGTGAAAACATTACGTTGGGTCATGAAACTGTGCCTGAAGCCGCCATTGTACGTGCGGCAGAAATGGCAGGGGTCATGGACTTCCTACGCGATAGTGAGGCGGGCCTTGATACCCAAGTCGGTGAGCGTGGCGAGATGCTCTCCGGCGGGCAAAGGCAGTCAATTGCCATTGCGCGTGCGCTTCTCTACGATCCACCGATCTTGGTTATGGATGAGCCGACTGCCTCCATCGACCCAGCGTCAGAAAGGCGTTTATATCAACACCTTGAGCGCGTTTCTAAAGGTAAAACATTGATACTCATTACGCACCGCAGTGCGGTCCTTGGGCTGGTTGATAAACTGATCCTGATGGATAAGGGAACAATTATTGATTACGGTGACCGTATCGATGTTATGAACAAGCTTCAGGGGCGTTATTATCCGAACATGGAAAAGCGGGCGAAAATGACCACAGCGAAGAAAACAACAGGTAATCTGATTAAACAGGCAAAAGACCCGAACACGGGAGAGCGTGATGAGTAAGAAGATATACGATGCGTTTGACCTGCAAAAGTTTGATGTCACCCGCAAATATGATGAAGATGTTTTTGATACTTACGAAGGGATCGGATGGTATGACCATTTGCTTTTGTATCTGATTGGTCTGGTCTTTGTTGTATTTATCATCTGGGCCAATTTCGCAAGTTTGGAAGAGGTGACACGCGGGCAGGGAAGTGTTATTCCGTCCAGCCAGGTGAAAGCCATTCAAAACCTTGAGGGTGGTATCATTGATGAGATTTTGGTGCGTGAAGGCGATACGGTTTCTGCCGGGGATGTTCTGGTGCGTCTGCGAAACATTCAGGCGAGCTCTGATCTGAACTCCAGTGAAAGCCGTTATTTGGGTCTGAAAACAATTGTCCAGCGCCTGCGCGCAGAATCTGAAGGTGCTGATATTGTCGAGTTTTCAGATGATGTCATAAAAGGTGCGCCGGAATCGGTTGAGAATGAACGTGCGACGTTCCGTGCAAAACGCTCGCAAATCGACAGCCAACTGTCCGTTTTGCGGCAACAGCAAAGCCAACGGCAACAGGAGGTTACCGAGCTGAACCGCAGGATTTCTGATAGCCGCCGGGTTTTAGGCCTAAGCCGTGAGGAAATGAATATGCTTCGTCCGGCCGTCGAACGCGGTGCTGCACCACAGATGGAGCTGTTACAGCTGGAGCGATCTATTGCCGAGCTGGAAGCAGAAATGAACGGTTTGCAATTGGCACTGCCACGTGCACGTTCCGCCGTATCCGAAGCCACCGAGCGTATTGAAGAGGTACGGACAACCGCCCGTGCGGACGCACAGCGTGAATTGGCAGAACGGATTGTTGAAATGAATTCAATACGTGAGAACCTAAGCGCGCTTGAGGATCGAAAAGACCGCACAATGATCACATCTCCTGTTGATGGAACGGTTGTAAATATCAAATTTACGACACAGGGGGGCGTCGTGCAGCCCGGCGAGCAAATTATGGAAGTTGTCCCGCTGGGGGATAATCTGTTAATCGAAGCGAATATTCGACCATCGGACATCGCATTTCTTTATCCCGGACAAAAAGCGATCGTCAAGCTGACAGCCTTTGACTATACGATCTATGGCGGCCTCGAAGGCGAGGTTGAGAATATTTCTGCCAGCACGATTGTCGAACAAGAGGGCGGGCAAGAAGAGGAATATTACCAGATGCTGGTCCGTACCGATAAAACCGCGATTGAGCATAATGGCGAAAAGCTTTTGATCAAACCGGGTATGCAAGCACAGGTTGATGTTTTGACAGGTGAAAAGTCGGTCATGGATTATATTCTGAAACCGTTTAAGAAAGCTTCCCAAACGGCCTTGCGTGAACGCTAAGCCACTGGATATGATCATTTATTGACAGGCATGAGCTTCTGTCACAAAATAATGGCATGCAAGATCCAAAAGGCAAAAGAGACAAAGTTCACGAATTCTGCAAACTGCGTGCGGCAGATGCCGGTGTCGTATTTGGTGTGGTCGCAGGGGTTAGCGCGGGCGTGGCTTTGACAGGCGGTGGGTCTGTTTTGGCCTACAGTTTACTTGCTGGCTCATACGGGAAGTTTGCAGGGTTGTCTGCGGGTCTGATCGGTGGGTTGACAGGTTTGCTTCTTTCCAATGGTGCTGTTCCCATGGCTTTTTGTGTGGTCGCAGGTGCGATGGCGACAATTGGCGATGCTGTTGGGTATGTTGCGCGTGGGACGGTATATACAGGCCAGTCTGTTGCGCGTGTTGCCAGAGGTGGTGCAAATGCCATTTCCAAATTTTCTGTTAAAAAGCAATTCAATAAACTGTTTCGAAAGGCGCCAAACAGTGGACGGAAGCCCATCCGAAAAAAGATAGTCGCACCCGGCTGATATAAATGCATTTCAAACATTAAAAAACCCGGCCTTATGACCGGGTTTCTTATTTTCTGTCTCGTGTTTTTTACTGACCCTGTGCCAGCGTATACCCACGTGTGCCATCAAAATCGTAAAGGTTTTCCGTTTTGATAAATTCAAAACCGGCTTCCTTGACGGCCTTCAGCTGATCCAGAATGTGAGTGACATTCATCTTGCCATCGACCGATTTGAAACGGCAGCACCAATGATCGGAAAGGGCATTCGGATTCACCGAATTCGGCCACATCATTTGACCTTTGGTGGAAATCATTTCCAGCTCCATACCGTCAATGACTGTCTTGGAAAGGGCAGAACCCAGTTGTTCCGCATCTTCGCTTTCAGACCAATCCAAAAAGATATCAACACCGACCAATGTTTTCTTTGGTGATGGGGGTAATTTAATCTCCGGCATTTTGATAGGCTCGGACCGTTCGCCATAGGTAACAGGCTTGAAAGTCGCAGGCTTGGAGCCTAAACGTTCAATCAGCGCATCCGCAAAACCGTTTGTACCAACTTTTTCTTTACTGTGTTCATCCTTATAAATATCGCCTGTGTGAATGCCGTCTTCAATAGTTTTAAGCCAGGCGTTATGAATGTTTGCGGCAACGCCACCCTGACCAATATGCTGCAGCATCAAAATCGCACCATGAATCAGACCGGATGGATTGGCAATCCCTTGACCGGCAATAT
>CAXGXG010000224.1:0-3434 GCA_964013525.1 uncultured Alphaproteobacteria bacterium
AGCGGAACGGTTGCATCCAAAAACCGCATATCCCATTTTGTTGCACCATTATCGGACAAGGACGGGATTTTTGAAATTGCCTTGAGCGTTGAGAGCATCACGACATCTTTGACAGTAGCGTTACGGTTAAAGGCTTTTAACGCCTCCCCCTCATAATTCTTTACGAGCTTTTTTTGAAAAGCCTTGGATAGGGTTTGTAACAAAATGCGTTCGCGCGCTGTAATCTTTTTCATTTGAAAATCCTTGATCTATACGTATGTAAGAGATCCTATCACTTAACATAAATCGCGTCAATGATTTACACACGGGTTGGATGTCCAACACAGAACATCGCGCTCGCGGATTGGTTTAGGCTAGCTTTTCAGCGAGGAAGGCCTCAACCTGATCAAGGGAGATGCGCTCTTGTTCCATCGTATCGCGGTGGCGAACAGTAATGGTTTGATCTTCCAACGTTTGGGAATCAATTGTCAAACAATATGGCGTGCCAATCTCATCATGGCGGGCATAGCGTTTGCCGATGTTTTGTTTAACGTCAATTTCAGTCACGAACTTGCGGCGCAACTGCATATACAGCTTTTGCGCAACCTCGGGCATCCCATCCTTGTTGACCAATGGCAGGATCGCAGCCTTAACCGGCGCCAATTCCGGTTTGAATTTCATATACATTTTAGATGGACGTGATTCATCAACGGTATAGGCCTCGCACAGAACGGCAAGCACGCCACGTGTTAAACCTGCTGCAGGCTCGATCACATGGGGTACGTATCGGTCATCCGGTGCCTGCGGGTCGACATATTCCATTTTTGTGCCCGAGTGTTCCTGATGTGCGGTCAGGTCAAAATTACAGCGATGGGCAATGCCCTCCAACTCGCCAAAATTCGGATGTGAAAACGGCCAGCGGTATTCAATATCCGATGTTCCGTATCCTTCTTTGGCATAGTGTGACAATTCATCCTGATCATGTTCGCGCAGGATCATGTTGTCATCTGACAGCCCCATGGATTTCCACCAGTCGTGACGCGCCTGCATCCAGAAGTCCATCCATTTTTTCGCATCATCCGGATGGCAGAACCATTCCATTTCCATCTGCTCAAATTCACGTGAGCGAAAGATGAAATTACGAGGCGTCACCTCGTTACGGAAGGCTTTACCGATTTGGGCAATGCCAAACGGCGGCTTGACGCGGCTGGAGGATAAAACATTTCTGTAGTTTAGGAAAATCCCCTGCGCTGTCTCCGGACGCAAATAGGCAGCATCGTCTTCGGTTGCGGTTGCGCCTACGTATGTTTTGAACATCATGTTGAATGCACGTGGTTCGGTCAGTGTGCCGGGCTCTTTTACATCAGGGCCGACAATATTCGGATATTCAGACGCATCCAGGTCTGTCATCAAGAAAGTATCGTAATCGGATAATGCATCGCTGCCGCCGATCTTTTTGAGCTTCTTCAGTTGCGCTTTTTCAAGCTCCCCTTCCATAAAGGCTAGCATACTGGCGTTCTCTTTATGTTTGTAAATGACCAAATGATCCGCGCGGTAGCGCAACTTGCTGGATTTACAATCTACCATAGGGTCATTAAAGCCGCCAACATGGCCGGACGCGACCCAGGCCTTTGGGTTTTGGATTATTGATGAATCGATACCCAGAATGTCTAGTGGCTGGCCGTCCGGACCCAAGGGCGGGCACAAAACCATGTCACGCCACCATGCATCACGCAGGTTGTTTTTTAATTCTGTTCCCAATGGGCCGTAATCCCAAAAGCCGTTCAGCCCGCCATAAATATCTGATGCCTGAAAGATGAAACCCCGTCGTTTGCATAAAGCTACCAGATCATCCATAGAGAAATCAGGTGCTGTTGAAGTTTCAGGTTTTGCCATTGCATTGCTCGTCATTATTAGGCCTCGGGATCAGAATTACGGTTGAACTGTTTGGTGTATATCCTATACTTCGGGGCAGAGATCTGCAACATCATTCAGGAATTTTATCCATGACCCAAAATGCCGCCCCCGCATCACAAACCGATCAAAAAAATGTTTATGAATTTGGAAAGGATGGCGCAGACGGCCGCACCGATATGAAAGACATTCTGGGCGGTAAAGGCGCGAATTTGGCAGAGATGGCCAATCTGGGCCTGCCTGTCCCGCCGGGTTTCACCATTCCGACCGGAATATGCACGTATTTCTATGCAAACGGGAAATCCTATCCTGCCGGATTGGAAGCGGATGTGAACGCAGCGCTTCAAAATATTGAAAGCGCATTGGGTATGGGATTTGGTAATGCCGATAACCCGTTGTTGCTGTCTATTCGTTCTGGCGCCCGTATTTCCATGCCGGGTATGATGGATACGGTTTTGAACCTGGGGCTAAATGATAAGACGGTTGAGGGGCTGGCCACGCGCAGTGGTGATGCTCGCTTTGCTTATGACAGTTACCGTCGGTTTATCCAAATGTATAGCGATGTGGTATTGGGCCTGGACCATTATCAGTTTGATGACGTATTGGAAAGTTTTAAGCGTGCAGAAGGCTTCACATCCGATACGCAGATTGATGCTGACGGATGGAAGGATATTGTTGCCGAATTTAAAGAGATTGTTGAACGCGAATATAATGCCCCCTTCCCTCAAAATGTGGAAAAGCAGCTGTGGGGCGCGATTACAGCCGTTTTTGAATCGTGGATGACGCGCCGCGCGGTGACCTATCGTAAATTAAACAACATTGCAGAAAGTTGGGGCACAGCTGTTAATGTCCAGGCCATGGTTTTCGGCAATATGGGTCAGGATTGCGCAACCGGCGTGGCCTTTACCCGCGATCCATCAACGGGCGCCAATATCTTTTACGGGGAATATCTGATTAATGCACAGGGCGAAGATGTCGTGGCGGGTATCCGTACACCGCAGCATTTAACCGTGGCAGGGAAACAGGCCAACGATTCTGACCTGCCGGCGATGGAGGAAACCATGCCCGAGACCTTCAAACAGCTTGAGGATGTGCGTCAAAGGCTGGAGCAACATTACCGCGATGTGCAGGATATCGAATTTACGATTCAACAGGGGCAGCTTTACATGCTGCAAACCCGCACTGGTAAGCGCACCGCAAGTGCGGCCCTTAAAATTGCGGTTGATATGGTTGAGGAAGGGTTGATCACGCGCGAAGAAGCGGTTTTGCGCATACAGCCGGAATCCCTTGACCAGCTTCTCCACCCGACGTTGGATGCAAATGCCGATCGTGACGTATTGTGCCGTGGCCTTCCGGCCTCTCCAGGGGCGGCGTGTGGTCAGATTACGTTTTCCGCCGATGAGGCTGAGGAAAAATCGGCCGCTGGTATCAAAACCATTTTGTGCCGGACGGAAACCAGCCCCGAAGATATTCACGGTATGCATGCGGCGGCCGGTATTTTAACAACACGCGGCGGCATGACAAGCCACGCGGCCGTCGTG
>CAXGXG010000225.1:0-3418 GCA_964013525.1 uncultured Alphaproteobacteria bacterium
GGCCGGACGTACGGATTGTCGGACCGTCGGGGCGAATGTATTTATGGCGCTTGTAATCATTATTCAAAATGCTTTATTGAAAAATCAAAACGCCGGGCGAAAAAAGCGGATATTGTAGTTGCCAATCATGCGTTGGTCATGATTCAGGCTGCCCTTGCCGGACCGCAGGATCAGTTGCCCAATCGGTATGTTTTTGACGAGGGGCATCACGTTTTTGAAGCGGCGGACAGCGCCTTCGCCGTTCATTTGTCCGGTGTTGAAACGGCTGATCTGCGCCGCTGGATCTTAGGGGCAGAAAGCGGCAACAGGTCCCGCGCCCGTGGGTTATCGCGCCGATTGGCCGAACTGGTCGAACAGGATGAAAGTGCCGCCCACCTGTTGGAGGATATTCAGCATGCCGCCCGTGCCCTGCCCGGACAGGGGTGGCGGTTACGATTGAAAGATGAAAAACCGCGCGGTGTCACAGAAAACTTCTTGGCGCTTGTTCGCCAACAGGTTTATGCCCGGGCCTCTGATCGGGATGCACCCTATTCGATTGAGACTGAAACCTTGCCGTTGAACCCCGGTATGTTTGAGGCCGCCTATGCCTTGTCATTAAAACTAAATGATATCAAACGTCCGATGGAGGCGCTGATCAAACGCCTGCGCGCGCGCTTGGAGGACCCGGAACAGTTTGAACTCCTCTCAACTGAGGAAAAACAAAAAATTGAAAGTGTAACACAGTCATTAAAGCGCCGTTCTTCGCATTTATTGGACGGTTGGATTCGTATGCTGCAACGCCTGAACGATGAAACGCCTGAACATTTTGTCGACTGGTTCGGTGTCGACAGGATTGAGGGTCGCGATTACGACATCGGCATGTTCCGTCATTGGGTTGACCCGACAGAACCCTTTGCCGAGAGTTTCCGCCCCTATGCCCATGGGGTTGTCATGACATCGGCCTCCCTGCGGGACAATACGGATAATCCGGAAAATGACTGGAAGGTGGCCGAGGACAGGACCGGCCTGACGCGTTTGGCCGCACCTGCCAATCCACCGGTGCGCACAGTCAAATCCTCGCCATTTGATTACATTGAAAATACCCGCATTCTGGTCGTTCGGGATGTCCCGAAAAACGATGTCAAACAGGTGGCCGCGGCCTATCGTGCGCTGAATTTTGCCGCGCAAGGGGGCACGCTCAACCTCTTTACCTCGATCCGCCGCCAAAGAGAGGTTTATGAGCGTATTGCACCTGATATGGAAGATGCGGGATATTCGCTCTATGCCCAGCATCTTGACGGGCTGCATGTCTCTACCTTGATTGATATGTTTCGTGACGATGAAGATGCGGTCCTGTTCGGTACGGATGCCACGCGTGACGGTATGGATGTACCGGGCAATTCCTTACGAATGATTGTATTTGACCGTGTGCCGTGGCCGCGCCCGAACATTCTGCACAAGGCACGGCGCAAAGCCTTTGGCCGCGGGTATGATGATTTGCTGATCCGTGCACGCTTGAAACAGGCCTATGGCCGATTGATCCGCCAAAAGGGTGACCGCGGTCTGTTCGTGGTGTTGGACCCGATGTTGCCTTCACGCCTGTGTACAGCCTTCCCGAAGGGGTTGAGGTCGAGCGGATCGGCCTTGCCGATGCGGTTACAATCGTTAAAGATTTTTATAAAGCCTGATCTGCCGCCATTTAAAAGCTCGTCGTTTAAACCGGATCGGATTAAAAACCCATAGCGTTGCCAAACCCGAATTTATGAATTACAAAGGGTGCATGTCTGAACACACACATGCATTGCGATTGGGAACGCGCAAATCCGCGCTGGCATTAAAGCAAACCGAAATGGTCTGTGAAGCCTTGCGCCGTGCCCACCCGCACCTTAACCGCGAGGGTGCGATTGAAATCGTGCCAATGGAAACGTTGGGTGACACCACGCAAAAGGCAAACCTGTCTTTGGCCGACCATGGCGGCAAGGCATTGTGGGCGACGGAACACGAACTGGCCATGCGTGCCGGGCGGGTTGATGTTGCTGTTCATTCAACAAAGGATATTCCCGGCATTTTGGATGAAGACATGGTTATGCCGTACTTCTTGCCACGCGAAGATGCGCGCGATGTGTTTATTTCAAGTCAGGGAAATCATTACCGCGATCTGCCTCAAGGGGCGGTCGTCGGAACCTCCAGCCCGCGCCGTGCGGCAATGGTTTTGGCGGCAAGGCCCGACCTTGAGGTTGTGACCTTTCGCGGCAATGTCGGAACGCGCCTTGAAAAAATTGCAAACGGCGTGGTTGATGCAACATTTCTGGCGGCCGCTGGCATGTTGCGTGGTGGCTATCAGGAAAATATTCAAAATATTTTGAACCCGGATGACATGTTGCCGGCTGTCGGGCAGGGGGCGATTGGGTTGGAGTTTTTGAAATCCCGCGATGATTTGTGCGCGATCCTTGAACCTATCCACTGTCATGAAACAGGTGTACGTGTCAGTGCCGAACGGTCGTGGTTGGCCGCCATGGGTGGGTCCTGCCGCAGTCCTTTGGCCGCCTATGCGGAATGGGACGAAAATACAAATGAATTGTTCCTGCGTGCATTTGCCAGTGACCTGAAAGGCACGGATGTGAAAACCGCATCGCTTCGCCAGATAGCCAAGGATGAAGAACAGGCCGCAAGCCTAGGGAACCAACTTGCCCAGCAAATGTTGGCAGATATGCCCGACGGATTTATCTAGAAAATTTATACCTTTAATTGGCCGTGTACGTCCGATATATGGGCTTGTGTACGTGTGGCGTACGGGCTATTCTTGTGAGCAGGAGACAAAACCCTATGAAAAAGATTCTGATTACCCGTCCCGCCGATGTTGCGGTTAAAATGGCAGAACGCCTGCTGGAGCATCGTTTTGAATGTGTTCTGGACCCGATGTTGATTCCGGAGCCATTGGAAAATGTGACCTTTATGGAGCGCATGGCCGAAGACGGCTATATTTTCACCAGCCCCCGCGCTGTAAAGTATTTTGCAGAAATTGCCGATCATTTCCATCACCATATTCCGGCCTATTGTGTCGGACCCAAAACATCTGAAATGGCGCGTAATGTCGGTTTTACGAATGTTAAAGACGCGGACGGCGGTGCCAATGATCTGGCGGTTTTGATCAATAAAAACTGCGCATCCGGTGCCAGGCTGTTGCACCCTTGTGGTGAACATGTGGCCGATGGGTTTTACGAGACCCTAAAAGCTGCAAATCTTGAAGTGGCGCCTTTGACAATCTATTCAATGAGCAAAGCGCCACGCATGCAGGAAGATGCACTTGTTGAAATTCGCACAGATGATGTTTTCGCGGCTGTCTTTTTTTCCGCGCGCACGGCCGAGGCCTTTGGCGCACTTGCCAAAGAACACGGGATAGAAGACTGTGTAGAAAATATGCACGCCGTTTGCATCA
>CAXGXG010000226.1:0-3414 GCA_964013525.1 uncultured Alphaproteobacteria bacterium
CATGAAGGTTTCTCCTGTTTGACGAGGGCATCAACAACTGCATCGCCCATTTCGGCGGTGGTGACAATGCGGCAACCGTCAGATGCAATGTCAGCGGTTCTAAGGCCGCGGGTCAATACCTGTTCGACCGCGCCACTAACTCGTTGAGCGAAATCGGGTCGGTTAAATGAATAATGCATCATCATGCCAAGGCTGAGGATCATGGCGAGCGGGTTGGCCTTGCCCTGACCGGCGATGTCGGGGGCGGACCCGTGAACGGGTTCATAGACTGCGTTCTCGGGCCTGCCCTCAATCGATTTACCAAAAGAGGCAGATGGCAACATGCCAAGCGAACCCGTCAGCATCGCCGCCTGGTCGGAAAGAATGTCGCCAAATAAGTTATCGGTTAAAATGACATCAAACTGCCGCGGATTTTTCAAAAGCTGCATCGCGCAATTGTCGGCATACATATGGTCAAGACTTACGCCATTGCCATTTTCGGCATGGCGCTTGGTCACTTCCTCGCGCCATAAAAGGCCGCTTTCCATCACGTTGGATTTCTCACATGACGTTACCCGTCCGTTACGTTTTCGTGCCAGATCAAAAGCCACATCGGCAATGCGGTGGATCTCATTTGTGGAGTAGCTTTGCGTATTGATACCAACACGCTGGCCATCCGGCTGGTCATGAATGCCGCGGGGTTCGCCAAAATAGACCCCACCTGAAAGTTCGCGCACGATCATAATGTCCAATCCGCGGATCACATCAGCCTTTAAGGTTGAGGCATCAATCAAAGCCTCCATAACAAGGGCCGGTCGCAAGTTTGCAAAGAGGTCCAGTTCCTTACGCAGTTTGAGGAGCCCGGCCTCAGGGCGTTTTGCATATTCGACATCTGACCATTTCGGGCCGCCAACTGCGCCCAATAAAGCCGCATCTGAATTTCTGGCCTTGTCCAAAACATTGTTAGACAATGGCGTTCCATCCTGATCATAGGATATACCGCCGATCAGGCCGGTTTCAGTTTCAAAATTCACGCCATATTGGGATTGCAGGGCATGAAGAACTTTTTCAGCCTCGGCCATAATTTCCGGGCCAATACCATCACCCGGTAATAAAAGAACCTTATATGTTTCTGGCATTTCTTACCTCCGCAATGATCAAATCACCTTGCAGTTTGCCAGAAATACCAGAGTTTTAAAAGTTTTTATAGCTGAGCTGAACGTTCGGGCGCGTATCGGCAGTGAGTTGGGTGCCGGGAATGCGGTCGGTCTGTTCAACAGGTTCATTCAATGCTTTGATGTGTGTTTCGCAAACGGCACGCGCATAACGCATGGCCAGAGCAAATTTCTCGTGCTGGACGATGGCAGGATCTTCGATGATTTTTTTGTTCACAGCTTCGAATTCCCAGCACAGCCATGCGTAGCCGGATTTTTCCAACTCGTCCAAATTGCGTTGAGCCAAAGTGCGAATTTCTTTTTTCTGGGCAGAGGTCAATTCCGGTGTTTGTTTTTCCGCAGGCTGCGTTATTTGCTGCTGCGGTGTTTGCTGCGCGCTGGCGGCGGCGGGTACGATCATTGCGCTGGCTGCAACACAAGCCAAAAATTGTTTTGTCAGTTTCATGACGCTCTCCTGAAATTTTGTAATAACATATCTTACATAAGGAAAATGATTTTTCAATCTGTTTTTCATATACGCAATTTTAGCAATGATTTTTTAAACGTGGCTTTAAAGCCAAGCACGTTGCAGGGCGATTCCCGCTTCATACTCCTCGATATCTGTTTTATGTGCCATCGTCAGGCCAATATCATCCAACCCGTTCAACAGGCAATGTTTGCGGAAAGGGTCAATGTCAAAACTGATCGGTTCAAGACCTTTGGCGGTTAAAAGTTGATCTTGAAGATTAACGGTTATGCGTTTTCCTTCTTTCGCGGCCTTTGCCAGTTCTGCAACGCGATCATGATTCAAGGTGATCAGTAAGATACCGTTTTTAAAACTGTTATTATAAAAAATGTCTGCAAAAGACGGGGCGATGATACAGCGAAAACCCATATCAGCCAAAGCCCAAGGCGCATGTTCGCGTGATGAGCCGCATCCGAAGTTTTCGCCTGTAATCAGGATTTCGGCACCTTTGTATTCATTTTGGTTGAGTGCGAAATCCGGGTTTTCAGAACCATCGGCAAGGTATCGCATGTCATCAAAAGCATGAATGCCAAGACCTGTGCGTTTAATGGTTCTAAGGTATTGTTTGGGGATAATCATATCCGTATCAATGTTTGCAATGCCAAGATAGGCGGCCTTTGCGGTCAAGGTTTCAAATGTCTTCATGATAAATACTCCCGAACATCAGCCAGTTTTCCTTTGATGGCTGCGGCGGCAGCCATGGCCGGGCTCATCAAATGTGTGCGGCCGCCTTTGCCTTGACGCCCTTCGAAATTGCGGTTGGATGTTGATGCACATCTTTCCCCGGGTTCGAGCCGGTCGGCATTCATGGCCAAACACATGGAGCATCCGGGTTCGCGCCAGTCGAATCCGGCCTCTTTCAAAATTTTATCCAGGCCTTCTTCCTCGGCTTTGGCCTTAACCAGGCCTGACCCCGGAACCACCATTGCATAAACATGGTCGGCAATTTTACGGTTTTTGGCCACGGCCGCAACTGCGCGAATATCTTCAATCCGGCCATTCGTGCAGGAGCCGATAAAGACTTTATCAATCTTGATGTCTGTGACAGCTTGACCGGGTTTCAGATCCATATATTCCAAAGCGCGTTGTTTTTGCGGGTTGTCAGGAATATGCCCTTCGATTGAGACGATATCTTCTGGGCTTGTTCCCCATGTGATTGTAGGGGCAATATCCTTTGCCTCAATGCGTAGGTCCTGATCAAAATAAGCATTCGGATCAGATGGAAGCGCCTTCCAGTATGTGACCGCTGCATCCCAATCTTCGTCCTTGGGCGCCATAGGGCGCCCTTTTAAATATTCAAATGTTGTGGCGTCGGGGGCGATCAAGCCTGCCCGCGCGCCGGCCTCAATGGACATATTACAAATCGTCATCCGCCCTTCCATAGAGAGGTTTTCGATGGCAGACCCTGCATATTCAATCACATATCCGGTGCCGCCTGCGGTCCCGATCATGCCGATAATGTGTAAAACGATATCTTTTGCGGTCACGCCCAGGGGCAGTTCGCCGTCAACGGTAATGCGCATCGTTTTTGATTTTTGCTGCAACAGCGTTTGTGTGGCCAGAACATGTTCAACCTCTGACGTTCCGATCCCAAATGCCAAAGCCCCAAAGGCTCCGTGGGTGGCGGTGTGCGAATCACCGCAAACAACGGTGGTTCCGGGCAGGGTAAAGCCTTGTTCTGGGCCAATAATGTGTACAATACCCTGTCTCTTATCCAGCATATCGAAATGGTCAATCCCAAATTCCCTATGATTG
>CAXGXG010000227.1:0-3393 GCA_964013525.1 uncultured Alphaproteobacteria bacterium
CAAGCTCACTTCCACGGATTTCTGTTGTGTATTTGTCCTGACCGGATGCCTGATCATGCCACTTGCGTGTTTCCATTTGCCCGGCGAAGTAAATCTTGGATCCTTTTTTCAGGTACTTTTCTGCAACCCCTGCTAAGCCATCTGACTTTTCATTGCCCCAGAAGATACAACGTACCCATTCCGTTTTTTCCTGCTTGTTTCCGTTTCTATCTTTCCACTTTTGTGTGACACCCACGGAAAGATTAGCAACAGCTGTACCACTTGACGTTCTCCGCACTTCTGGATCACGCCCCAAGTTTCCAATAAATTCGCATCTGTTAAGCATCTTATTCCTCCATTCCCAAAGCGCTCATGTACAGGTCAAGCAGCTCGTTTTCTTCTCTGCGTTTTTGCAGCTCTTTTTTGCGCACAGATACAATCTTGCGCATGATCTTAGGTTCGAACCCATTTGCCTTGGCCTCGCCGTAAACTTCCTTGATATCTTCGGCTAAGGCTTTCTTTTCTTCTTCCAAGCGCTCTACACGCTCAATAAAGCTTTTAAGGCGTTCGCCTGTGACTGTTGTGGTTGGTTGGGGTTGTGTCATTGTTTTCTTCCTTAATATGTGATTGATACGTTCGGGATATCGCCCTTATAAATCGCAGTAATGATATCCTGCGCCTGCTTTTCGTTTATGCCGCATTTGACAAGTTCGGTTACGGCTGCGCGGTTGATAGCCTTTCTGTGCTTAACATCTGCTTCACGTTTGGCGATTGCCTCAAGTTCTGCCTGTTTTTCAGCTTCAATGCGCTCACGTTCGCGCTTTGCGGCTTCTTCCTCGCGCTGTTTGGCTGCGATTCTCTCTTGCTCTGCCAAAGCTTTCAGGCGTTCATTTTCGGCCTTTGCTGCGGCTTCTCTTTCTTCTGCTTCGCGCTTTTGACGGTTGTATTCATCACGCTCTGCCTGTGCTTTGCGTTCAGCTTCGGCCCTTTCTGCAGCGGCTCGCTCTTCTGCCTCGCGTTTGGCCTTTTCTGCCGCTTCTCTGGCAATCTGTTCGCGCTCTTCTTTAATTCGGCGTTCCTCTTGCTCTTTCCGTAAACGCTCTAATTCTTCCTGCTCGGCTTCATACTGTTTGCGCTCTGCCAGCATCGTTTCAAGGCGCGCTTTGACCTCTGACCAAACGGTATCTGCACGGCCTTGAAATTCCTGCCAGTCGTGCTGGTATAAAGAATTTGCAAGCGTAATGGCTTCTTCAATTTCCTTGCTGTCAGGTATGCTTTCAAAGTTTGTAAGTCCGTGCAGTCTGGCTACCCGATTTTCAAGATCCGCAACCCGGTTCTTTTCTGCATTTTCCCAATTTGTTAAAGGGGCGCGAACCTCGTCTTTCAAGGCATCAAGGCGGTCACGGACGCGCTTGCGCTCTTCATTAACGGCATTGATTGTTTGCCGTGCTTCCTCTGTCAATTCCTTGCCCATTGTGTCCAAAGCGGTCTTTGAGCGGGCAACCTTATGTGCAATACTTGCAACGGCTTTCCGGCCAGCAGGGGTTGAAATATCAGCCTTATGCGCTCTTGCTTCGCGTTCCACTTGGTCGATGATTGAATCAATCCTGCCATTGCCGTAAACCTCTACAGCTTTTAGCGTTTCCACCTCCACCAAAGCGTTAATGGGTTCTGCTTTTGTTGCTGGTTGTGTCATCATGCGCCTGCCATTTCTACGTAAGAGTTGTCTGTTTTGCTGGGTAAGTCGCCGGGGAATACATCGCTTTCATCAACATCTGTATGATCTGCATCAAGGATTTCAGAATTTAGATTGTCGATAATGTCGTTTTCCGGTTCGTTTGTTTCCGGCTCTTCATTACGGCCTGTCATGGTGACGCGCATATCGCCGTTCATAAATTTCTCAATATCGGATGAAGTTGGAACACGTTTAGCAGCGCGGTGAATAACCGTTTTCTTTGCCATTTCATCCCACCATGTATCCCATGGACTGGATTTTTTATTCCCGCCTGCATTTCTGGCCTTTTCGATTTCATCAACGGTCATAACCTCTACGTGATGTTCGCCGTCTTTCAGTTTTACAACGCAATAGGCCATGACAGGCTTGCCGCGTTCTCCGGATAGTTTTGGGCGGTGTGTAAAACGCTGTTCGCCGTTTTCAATCAGGTAGTCAAATTCGTCATGTTCATACACGATGTAGGCATTAACCGTAGATACCTCACCGCTGTTTCGCATCTTCTTGATAACGCCGCAAACCATTGGCATGTACTGTGCTGTGCCCTTAAACGGCACCAATGCGGCTTCACGTCCGTCTGGCAGTAATCCGTCTTGCGCGCACTTCACTAGCGCGTTCATAACGCTCTGTGGGTTGCAGTTCGCGATATAGCTATTCTGGTTTAAAGCCGTTAAAGCCACGCGCTGAAACTTTTCAGGGGTGATGTGGTTCGGCAGTGCCAGTTTTAACTGTCCGGCAGACTTCGGATCCATCAATGTTTTTCTAATTGCTGGTAAATTACTCATGCTGAAATTCCTTCCATTTTTTCCATTCCTTCGTTTAATATTTTGTGCCCCCAAGCTGGCAAGCCTACGGGATTGATCGTGTTGCTGTAGCCCGGCCATTCATTACGCTTTAAACAAGCAGCATAGGTTTCCAGATTGTTACGCATACGGTATTCACCCAGCATCGTAAAATCAGGGCTCGCTGTGTGTGCAGATACGCAAAACGGCTTCTTGCTCTCAACAACGATAAAAGCAAAGCCCATAGGCGTAATGCCTGCATGTTTAACGCCCTCTGAATAGAAAGCCGCCTGAACGTCGTAGCGATAACTGAAGGCAGATTTCATAAAGCTGTCAGGGTGCGCGTCATATGATGTTTTAAGATCAACAATCAAACCATCATCCCGCAGAAAGTCAGGGCGGCAACGGCACTCAACGCCCGTTTCCGGGTCAGTCCAGAAAATAGAACTTTCTGCCTGTCCTTTAGCTTTTAATAACTTCATGGCGCCCGGGTGTTCGCGAACGCTTCGTGCCATGGCTTTCAGGTCATCCATTTCGGATTGCTTTAAAAGCTGGCGTTCGCCTGCGTCCTCCAATGCCAGGTTATACTCTTCTTTCCCGGCTTTGGTATTGCGTGGTGCACCTGACCAAATAAGAAAACGATCGTCAAAATCGTGCGGCTCTAAAACAAGCGTGTGGAAAGCTTGTCCGATGATCAAGTGCGTTTTATCGCTGATATCTTCGCGCTCTTTAAAGTGTTTTGGCGATTTAGAGATCAAGTCCAAACCCGATTTTGAGATTGCCGGGTGGGCGTGGTACTCTTCTATTGACATGTTTTTAACGATTTTACTCATTACATAAACTCCATAAATTCACCCGTCAGGGCGTAATATCCGTAGATTGCGACAACCGGCATCAGGA
>CAXGXG010000228.1:0-3383 GCA_964013525.1 uncultured Alphaproteobacteria bacterium
TTCATTTGTGGAAATTTGCAGACGACGCTGACCGCCGAGCCATGTGGCAAGAAATATACGCCAATGAGGGCTTCATGGCATTTGCTGCCAAATTTAGACCACTGATCAGGATTCAAGAAAATGGAATGCAATTGAGTGTCTTCTAGATCCGGATAAGAAACCGGATGCTGCACCCAAGAAAAAAGGCAAAAAGAAGTTCAAGAGCCGCTTTAAAAAAAATGGCAAACCACGTAACTTCAAAAACGCCAAGCCTAAGAAGTCAGGACATCGCGGGCAAAAGAAAACAGGGTAATGCAATCGCATACCGTAGAAGCAAACAGCCGTCCCTGTCATGGGGCGGCAGTTTTTTTGATGATACTATCTACCACTCATAACCGAGCTTAAGGATATAATTTACATCTTCCTCGGTCGTTCCGGGGGCCGGGTCATTGTCCCAATCGAAATCAACTTGGCCGGACGCAACAATCCCCTTGCGCAAAGGGACTTTCACCCCACTCTCACTTTGGAAAAGAAATGCGCTTAAATCGTCAGCCGGGGTATTAATATCATTCGAATGAAACAACCTAAAGAAATCATCATAGAATTTTTGCTGGTAATCCGATGACCAGTTCAGCGTAAAAGCGGAATCCGTTTCACCGTTTTCAAATTTCTCACGCAGGTAACCAACCCCAGCTACAGTGCTGAGGGATAAATCATCACGTTCATAAAATTGATACCCCAAACCGGTTGAATAAATCAGACGCAGATCAATCTGATCAATTTCATCCTGCGAAATTTCTAATGCGTTTTCCCAAAAGAGTTTTGTATTCAGGAAATGGTCGTATGCAGCTTTCAAAGATTTATCATCCTCGGAAAGCGTGCCGTTTTCTTTGGCGCGATTATAATCTGCATTGATGCGCAAGCGGTTATCATTCCAGCGGGCAACACTTTCTGCATCGAGGTTCAAGGACTCCGTATCACTGTTTCCACGTTCTAACGATGCACCTGCATTGATATTGCCGCTCCAGTCTGCACCCAACCAACTCGGTTTTTGGTTGTCTTGGCCAAAAATTTTGGGATCAGCCGCTGCACTCTCCGGAATAGTATCGGGGATAATTTCCGCGGATGTTGTTGGCAAAGTCTGCACGGGCATTTGCGAAACTGGCTTCTCTTGACCTAAAGGGGTTTTGAGAACAGCCTTCAGCGTGTTCGCCGACGTCCCGTGTATCTCTTCAAATGGAATATCAAAAACGCCATATCGGGTCTCAATGGTCACCCTGCCTTGGCCATACGCAGATATCGTGCCGGACAGGCGGTCTCCATTCGTCAGATAAATCTGATCCTGTGCATGCGCATGCCCTGAAAGCCCACAGAACATGACGATTGCCAAAACAAATTTCAAACGCTTAAACACCATTGATTAATCCTTAGCTTTTTTTATTCGATGCACTATAGCCAGCGACAGGGGCCTTGTCCATATCGGGCGATTTCGGTTTGACACGGAACCTGTGTCAGGCGCAGAATGTATGCGAATATGTCGTAAACACAAATATTTAGGAGACAATATGTATAAAAAGATCGCAACCCTTGGATTGGCAGCTGCCATATTTGCAAGCCCGGCTCTGGCCAATCACCATAAGGAAATGAAAGACGATAAAAACACGTCTGAAATGATGACAAAATCTGTTGAACTTATGAACGTTTCGGGTGAGAAAAACGGTACGGTAGAGATTAAAGAAGGCAAAAGTGGCTTGGTCATGCATGTGAAACTTGAAGGTCTAAGCGCCGGTGAACATGCTATCCATGTTCATGAAACCGGTGACTGCAGCCCATCCGGTGAGCTGTCGGAAGATCAAACACCGTTCAAAAATGCGGGCGGACACTTCAACCCTACAAATGCCACGCACGGTATTTTAAGTGATAAGGGCCCACATGCAGGTGACTTCCCGAACTTTTTTGCAGCTGCCGATGGTACGGCTGAAGTTGAACTGATTTCAGAACACCTGAGCTTGGGCAAAAATGGCGCTCACAATCTGTTGGATGATGACGGCAGCGCCATTATTGTTCATCAGGGGTCAGATGATTACCAGTCGCAGCCATCAGGAGATGCCGGATCACGTGTTGCTTGCGCTGTAATCAAATAAACAGTTAAGTTTCAAAACTGACTAATTGAGAGAAACCGCCCAGCTAGGGCGGTTTTTTTAGTTTTCTGGAAGAAGGGTTTCTTTCTTAGAATCCAGCTTGGGCTTGTGCGCTTCCGGATCTGCGTCCGAGATAATCAATTCCGGTGGCGGCCCATAATCAGGCTTTTCGGTAACTTTACCATTTGTCACGGACCCGTCTTGTCCTTCAGAAATCACAGGCGTTGTTTGCTGATAATAAATCAGCTGCGGATCGGTAGGGTCAATATCATTGGCATCAAAAGCTTCTTTAATAGCTTGTACAGCGCGCGCGCGTGAGGACACTTGTGCCGACCTTTCTGAGCTGATCCACCAGCGGACTTTGACTGCAAGCGATGTTGAACCTAGCTCCCAGCATAGGATCTGCGGCGGTGGGTCTTTAACAATGTCTTCAATAGGCTCTAACGATTCACGTATCAAGCCTGTAATCATACGAATGTCGTAGCCATAGCCGATTGTTAAATCAATTTCAATGCGTCGCATCGGATGTGATGTATGGACAATAACATTGCTGGTATAAATTGTGGTGTTGGGAATTATGATGTCACTGCCGTCATAGGTTCTTATGATCGTTGCGCGCGGTTCAATCGCCTGAACAGTACCCTCAGCATCACCGACCGTAATTTGGTCCCCCCTACGAAAGGGCTGTCGAAGCAAAATCAGAAAACCTGCTAAGGTATTTGATAGGATATCCTTAAAAGCAAAACCGAAAGCAATAGATCCGAACCCTAGGCTCGCCAAAAGGTCGACAGGTTTAAGGGATGGGATAATGATTGTGAGGAAAACAAGAAAGCCGACCGAAACCAATATCCAAAAGACAAAAACGGAAACAAGCCGTCCCAGGTCCAATCGCTCTGTCCGTATAAAATATTTCTTAAGCCCGCGGCGAACCGTTAAAGACAACAAAAGAAACAAACCAAAGATTATAAGTGCCACCACCAGATTAGGTAGCATGGAATAAAAGTCCTGTGTCCAGCTTTCCAGTTTGCTATATGTCAGACCAAGGCCTGCGCCGACAACATTTATGTCTTCCATTGTTTTCTTTTCCGGTTGTTAAATATCAAATTTTCTCAGCATCTTATTCGCGATCAAGAAATACAGCGGGTAGGGCAAAAACTTGAGTGCTTTTACAGCAAAGGTGAAGACTTTTGGAAAATGGATCTCAAAAGATTTCTTCACCAAACCATCCGCAATATAGGATGCGGCCTTTTCAGCACTGATAAT
>CAXGXG010000229.1:0-3374 GCA_964013525.1 uncultured Alphaproteobacteria bacterium
CCCGGTTCCGTCGGCGCGTTCGGCGACAGGCGTCAAACGCCGCATTGCCAGATTGCCCTTGTGGGTCACGATCTGATACAACCCGCCTGTTTCGTGCTGGCCAATCATGACCGTCCAGCCCGAGCGCGCCGATCCTTTTTTTTCAACACATAAATCTGCCAGCGCATCCACCAGGGACACACTTTCCACCGGCATCAGGCCCAAACCGACAATCCCGGCTTCAACTTCGTAAAGGGCTTCAATCACGCGCGTTAAAATATCCGAACGTGGTAAAGCCGCAAACAGGTATTCCGGCTTGTCATTGGCGTTTGGTGGTTTACGCTTGGCCAAACCGCCACCTTTACGGCCGTCTTTCAGAGGCAAGGCGGATTTGATCGTAAAGTTCGGGAAAGCCAGATTCAGTTTACGGTTAATAACCTTACGCTTATCCATCGCGCCGACCTTGGGAATACGGTCCTTGCGGTAATGCTGTTCAACCGCGTCATACAACAGGATAATATCGCCGCTATATCCGCTTTTGATTGCAGAAATCAGTTTTTGTTCGAAATCAGGGGCGTCCCAAGACAGGGCCACCACGCGGATGGCTTTTTTCTTTTCCACCGCATAAAGGACAACACCATCATCACCGATCAAGATGACCTTGCGGTTGCGGCTGCCCAATGGGGATTTTCCTTTTCCGACCTTAAATGCCACGCCCTTAGATCCCCATATCGCCAAAGCTGTTGTAAATCGGGCCAAATACACCCGCCGCAATCCACAGCATCAGTCCACCCAGGACCACGGTCAGTGCCGGTTCGATCATGGCGATCATGCCATCAATCGATTCATTCACATCTTTGTCATAGAATTCCGCGACCTGATCCAAAACGCCGGACAGGTTACCGGATTCCTCACCAATGCGGACCATGCGTAAAACCAGTGTCGGGAATTCACCTGTCATTTCCATCGACTTGGAAATCGGGTTTCCTTCGCGCACACTTTCTTTCACATTCATCAGGGCCTGACGCAAAACCATGTTATTGGCCGTACGTCCCGCGGCATCCAGACATTTCAAAACCTCCAACCCACTGGTAAACAAAATGGCAAAGGTCTGACAAAACAGCGACAGTGACATTTTCTGGGTCAATGGACCCAAGACCGGAATGCGCAGCGCCAGATAATCCGTTTTATATTTGAACGGATCGGATACGGAGCGGCCGATTTTAAATGTCATCCAAATCAGGATACCGGCGACAATCAGGTACAGGAAGTAATCAGTAAAGAATTCAGATGTGGCAATCAGTGCACGCGTCACAGGCGGCAGTTCCTGACCAATGTTCGCCAGGAAGCCCGTCACTTCAGGCACCACTTGTGTCATCATCACGCCGACGACGATCACCACGACAAACATCAGAATTTTCGGATAGCGCAGGGCCTTTTTCTTCTTTGCATTCATTGCGTCCACCCATTTCAAGTGGCGCACCACTTGCGAGAAAGACCCCATCAGGTTACCGGTTTCCTCACCCGCAGCAATCAGCGAGACGAAAATATTTTCAAAAACATTCGGGTGTTTGCCCATCGCCTCCGACAGGTTGGCCCCCTCAGACACCTCACGATGCAATTCCGTCAGAATATCGCGGGTGGCGTTGCTTTCGGCCGTATCACGGACATCCGCTAGAGAATCCAACATCGGAACACCGGCACGCTGCAATTGTTCCAAATGAACAAAAATCTGAATTTTGTCACGGGTTTTAATGCCCGATGGTTTGATCGCCTTTAAAAAGCCGAGGCGGTTTGATTTGGCACCGATTTCCGTACAGTCAATCAGCTCAAACCCGCTGGACTGCAGCTGTTGAAACAAATCCCGCTCGTTCGCGGCAGTCAGCGTTCCCCGTACGGGACGACCATCTTTGTTTAATGCACGATAATTGTATTTGCTCATCTTGAACCAAGACCTTGAAGAACGTTCATTTCCAGTGTAGAGCTTTGCACGAATCTGTACAAGCCCCTACCCATATAAAATATATGATTAAAGCCGCTCGCTGAAATCCACGGTTTTCATGACCGATTCCAGTGACGTCACCCCTTTGAGGATTTTATCGACACCATCGTCCAGCATGGATTTAAATCCGTTTTCACGGGCCACGCGCTTCAGCTTTGATTTCGGCGCGCCTTCGGCGACAACATCGTTCAGCGCTTCATTCATAAACAGGATTTCGACCACAGCTGTCCGGCCCTTGTACCCGGATCCGCTACATTTCTCGCACCCCTTGGGGTGGCCGATATGTGGGGGGTCGTTCGGATCAATTTGCAACAATTCGCATTCGCGGGGTGTCGCCGGTTTCATTTCCTTGCAACTGCAAAGGCGACGCACCAGACGCTGGGCAAAGGAGGCAATAATCGCGCCCGCCAGCATCCCCGGTTTAATGCCCAAATCCAGCAAACGCGGGATCGCGCCGAAACAGTCATTGGTGTGGAGGGTTGTATAAACCTGGTGACCGGTCATAGCGGCTTTTAGCGCCTGTTCGGCCGTCACCCCGTCACGAACCTCACCGATAAAGATTTTATCCGGATCCTGACGCAAGAGCGCCTTAATCCCGTCGGCAAAATTCAAACCCGCCCCGCCGCGCACGTGCGTTTGGCGGATCATCGGCAGGGAATATTCCACCGGATCTTCCAATGTCATAATATTCACATCCGGCGTATTCACGGCATTCAACATTGAATACAGCGATGTTGTCTTACCAGAACCCGTCGGACCCGTTACAATAATAATCCCCTCGGGCCGCGACTGGGATTTCAAAATCAAATTCATGTTGTGCTCGCTAAAGCCCAGATTTTCAAGCGGCATAATCCCGCTTTGTTTATCCAGAACACGCAAAACAAAGTTTTCGCCGTGAACGGTTGGCAGGGATGACACACGGAAATCCGCCTCGCGCCCGCCGACATTCAGGTAAAAGCGCCCATCCTGCGGCATGATTTTATCGGCAATATTCATGCCCGACATAATTTTCAGACGCTGGGCAATAGCCTGCCAATATTCTTTGTGAATGGTTTGCACGGTAATCAAAATCCCGTCAACGCGGTTGCGCAAACGCACAAAGTTTTCCTCAGGCTCAAAGTGCAAATCCGATGCGCCCATTTTCACCGCATCAATCACCAGCGCATTCACCAGACGCACGATCGGGTGGCTATAGGCGTTATCGTCGGTCAGCTCCTCAATCCCTTCAAGATCAATCGCCTTACCGGACAATTCGGCCAAGATTTCCTTGGTCGAACTGGCATAACCATACATTTTATCAATCGCGCCCAGCAAAACAGCAGGCTGATAAATCATCGGCTGGACTGTGATGTGTTTTGGCAAAATCTGTTTCAAACGGTCAAGCGCCATAACA
>CAXGXG010000230.1:0-3318 GCA_964013525.1 uncultured Alphaproteobacteria bacterium
ACGGATAACGGCGAATTCATAGGTTACATCGTCAGCAACATTCAACCATCTGCCCCACGTCCGTTTGAGACGATCCGCGCGCAGGTCACCGTTGATTATAATCGTGACACGTTGGATGAACGCATGCAGGCCGCTGCGGATGAAATTGTCACCGCGCTGAATGACGGCGCCCTGGCAACAGACATTGCCAAAGAAAACGGTTACAAGCTGACCACGATTCCATTGATGAAAGGTGAAGAGGCGCTGGAGAACGAAAATCTTCGCGAGGCGGTCGTTCAAAATCTCTTTGATATTGATCAGTCCAATACAGCCAGAAAGATTACGGCTGAGGGTCAGGGCTATGATGTTGTCCTGCTCGGCAATATCGCCTTTCCTGATGGCAGTACGATCGATCCTGATTTGCGCAGCGATTACGTATCCACCATCGGCGACCAGCTGAAAAACGATATGCTAAACCAGTATGAAGCAGCATTGCGTGAAAAATACGATGTGGAAATCAGCCGCAACGCTATTGAACGTGCGCTTCAGCCTGTTGATGTTGAGTAATGGACGTTTTTCCAAGCGCTGAGGATTTTCAAAAGGCTTATGATCATGGCCGTTCCCAATTCGTATGGACGGAAATTCCCGCCGATTTGGAAACCCCGCTATCCGTTTATCTTAAACTAACGGGCGATCAACCGTTCAGCTTTTTATTGGAATCGGTTGAGGGCGGAACAAACCTTGGCCGCTATTCTTTCATTGGCTGTGAGCCGGACCTGCTGTGGCGCTGTCAGGGCGATAGAGCGGAAATATCACACAATCTTTCCGACTTTCATGCGTTGGACCAAAGCCCGCTTGAAAGCCTTCGCAAACTTTTGAAGCCGGACATTGACGTACCTGATCACCTGCCCCCATCATGTATTGGCATGTTTGGGTATCTTGGCTATGACATGGTGCGTCAGGTTGAGGATATTCCACGGACCAAAACGGATGTGCTGAATATTCCTGATGGAATTATGATGCGTCCCGGTCTCACCATCGTTTTTGATAACATCCTTCAAATGATGATTATCGGTACACCCGTCTGGCACCAAAACGGTTCAGAGGGCAAAACCGAATATAAAAACGCAAAAAACAAGCTCGTTAACAGCATAAAAAAACTATCACAACCCATTGATTTAAAAAAGATAAATAACGCTAATAGTGGTGAGGTTACATCAAATATTACCGAAGCTGAATTCCACGAAATGGTGGAAAAAGCGCGGGAATATATTTACGCCGGAGATATCTTTCAGGTGGTTCTTTCCCAACGTTTTGAACGCACCTACAAGGCACCACCCATTGCACTCTATCGTGCGTTGCGACGCCTGAACCCATCGCCGTTTTTGTTTTACCTCAATATGGGTGAATTTCAGCTGGTGGGATCCAGTCCCGAGATTCTGGTTCGTGTGCGAAACAAACGCGTTACCATTCGCCCCATTGCCGGCACGCGCAAACGCGGCCAAACTGCGCAAGAGGATCAGGCGCTGGCCGATGATCTGCTATCAGACCCAAAAGAACGTGCCGAGCATTTGATGTTATTGGATCTGGGCCGCAATGACGTAGGAAGAATTTCCAAAATCGGCAGCGTTGATGTCACCGCCCAATATACGATTGAACTTTATTCACATGTCATGCATATCGTATCCAATGTCGAAGGGGATTTGCGGGATGACTATGATGGTCTGGACGCCCTGTTTGCCGGGTTTCCTGCCGGGACTGTCAGCGGCGCGCCCAAAATACGCGCCATGGAAATCATTGATGAGCTGGAACCTGTCGAGCGCAAATTCTATGCAGGTTGCGTAGGCTATCTGGGCTTTGATGGGTCTGTTGACAGTTGCATCACGCTTCGAACAGGATTGATCAAAGATGAAACCCTCTATGTACAGGCCGGCGGCGGAATTGTTGCTGCCTCAACCCCTGATGGCGAATATCAGGAAAGCATCAACAAGGCACGCGCATTGTTCGCAGCCGCAGATGCCGTCATCTGAACGCGGAAAACCCTTTAATGGCTGAAGGCAGAGGATGTAATCCCCTGAATACGAACATCGCGTTCTGTCATTACAGCTGTAATCGGCACCAAATCAAACCCTTTACGCTTTAATGTCGGCAGCCATTTTTCAAGCGCGTCCAGCGTCAGGTCATGAGGGTGGCCGATCGCAATGGCACTACCGTGTTTCTTTGCGTGGTCTTCTGTCCGTTTTAGCGCGCCTTCTATGAATTCTTTGGAAATAACATGATCCAGAAAGATGTCGCGCCCAGTCGTTGCAACGTTAAAGCGGCGCGCCGTCGGCTCCGCCACACTCGTGGCTGATGTTCGGGAATCGAGATAAAGGACGTCACGTTTTTGTAATTCTGCCATCAAGACCTCAAGCCCAGCTTGCTCCTGCGTGAATCGACTGCCCATATGGTTATTGACCCCGACGTAGTGATCAAAAGCATTCAGGTTGGCTTGGATACGGCGTTTCAATTCAGCCGGTTTTAAGCCGACAGTCAGCGCGTTTGGGCCCGGGTCAGCCGCATCATTCAGGGGCTGCATCGGCATATGAACCATCAATTCATGACCATTTGCATGCGCGGCAGCAGTCATGTCTCTGAGGTTATGGGCATAGGGCAAGTAGGCCATAGTTATTGGCCCCGGAAGGGACGCGGCCCGCCAGGCATTATCCTGAACAATTCCCAGATCATCAATTACGATAACAATTTTCGGACGTGACTTGCTGTTTGAAAATTTCGGCAGAGCCGCATTCTGGATCCACATCGGTTCGGCAATTGCGCTGGGCAAATTCAGCTGGATTTGTCGACGGGATGGTTCCACCCCCTCTTCGGGCATATAATCCATCATCATCTGGCCGGTTTCCGGTGCAATCGGCTGGACTATAGCACCGTCGTCATCGCCACCAAAGAAACTGCAGGCATTTAACCAGGATACCAAAAAGACGAAAATAAAGATTTTATATGATTTCATAGGGCGGGATGATGGCTTTTATTTCGGGCGGGTTTTCTATATCATCAGGCAAACACCAACGGAAATCAATTTCTTTTTAACCGGGGCTACGTTTCTCACCATGTTGCTTTTAATCGATAATTACGACAGTTTTACATTCAATCTGGTCCAATATCTGGGTGATTTAGGGCAAGAAACGCGCGTTGTCCGCAATGATGAACACAGCGTTGAAGAGTGCCTGAGTTTTAAGCCCCAAGGGATCGTCATTTCCCCCGGTCCGGCCAGTCCTAAACAGGCCGGGATCTGTATTGACCTGATTAAAAAATCCGCTGAACAAAACATACCTCTTCTGG
>CAXGXG010000231.1:0-3263 GCA_964013525.1 uncultured Alphaproteobacteria bacterium
TCGGCAGAATTCTGTTGGCACGCCGCCCGCGATTACGCGATGGAGCGCATCATTTTTAACCGCCCACTGGCAGCCACCCAATTGGTTCAGAAAAAACTGGCCGATATGCAAACCGAAATTACATTGGGATTGCAAAGCGCCCTACAATTGGGCCGCATGAAAGATAACGGCACATGCGCGCCAGAGGCGATATCCCTCATGAAACGCAACAATTGCGGCAAGGCGCTCGACATTGCGCGAACTGCACGCGATATTCACGGAGGTAATGGGATTGCAGACGAATATCACGTTATACGCCACGCGATGAACCTGGAAGCTGTCAATACCTATGAAGGAACCCATGACATCCACGCCCTGATATTAGGGCGCGCACAAACGGGTTTGCAGGCCTTTGCCTAATATCCCGCTTTTTTCTTTGCTCACTCGCCAATACTCAAGGGCGGCGGCGAAGAAGAATTTGCGGCTTTAAACCGCGGCGGATCCGGGCGCGCAGTTTCTTATAATGTTTTTGGCGCTCAACAGCATTTTGAAATCCTGATTTGCGAAGCTCAGCATTCAAATCCAGGTTCAGCCATTTGCGGTCAAGCGTAATATTGCAACGCACAATACGGGCATCCGGAACGCGTTTGCGGACTTTTTTCAAGGGTTCGTTAAAGCTCATGAAATATATCTTTACGAAACCGGGCTGCAATTCCAGATAACGTTGCTGTGTGCAAACCTGCCCTTTTTGTGCGTAAAGGCTCAACGATTTTAAGATCGGCTCGACAAAATCACCATGGCAGATAACCTCGTCTGGAATATAGACCTGCCCGACAAAACCTTTTCCGTTCTCATTTGTATAGGCGTTCAGGTTTTTATCAAAATTTTCATGCCCGTTGCCGTTGCGGATGTAATCCGCAACCTCCTCATGAATATCACGCCATTGTTTTTTGATAATGTCTTCTTCAGGCAAAAGACCTGTCATATCCAACGCAAAATAAGCATCAAAGGCGGGTTCCGTGTGGTATTTAGCTGACAACGCGGCAAATGCGAACACGGGACGAAGTATCGCCAAATCCTGTTTTAATTTTTTAGCAAACGCGGATTGTTCAAAGGCAGCTTCGCTATCAAAACCAAAAAGTTGCTGTTTGAAACTTTCCATCATCCAGTTTGCCATCGCATCTCGCATCAAGGGGCCAATATCCTGATCAAGATAGTCAAGCGCCGTTCGTCGCAACAATTGGTGGACGGTTTTAAGCGGAAGACCGTTAATTGTATAAGGCTGCCCTTCTGCCATTTACGGCCGCCTGCGGTTCAGAGCCAATGGACGCGGTGCTTTTTTCATCTGTTTATGTTTAACAGCAAAGGCGGCTCTACGAATACGGCTCTCTAACTTATGGGCATAGCTCGCCTGAAAATAAGCCTCCGGGAAATCAACTGATGAAGAGATAAAGCGGCATTTCGGATATTCACGACGTAGGGTTTCAAGATCTTCCTTCGTATCCAGCCATCCGATACACCCCATCAGAGGTGCATTGTAACTGCAATCCATCTTGCATTCCAAATCCGCTGTGATCATCTGTGTACGCGTTTCACACATCTGATAAAACTTGTCATCGGTATTTGTCAAAAACAAACCGATTTTGCCGTCGTTTTCTTTCAGGCTTTTTTTTAGGTTTGGAAAAGCTTTTTCCAAAGTCTGAACAAAATCCAAGGCCTCAATATGCAATTTCAGGTCAGAAAATCCCGGTGCCTTTGATGGCAGTAAACCGCAAACACGCAAAGCCATAAAAAAGTTCTTATTGTCATCATAGGGGCGCGACCCGCCAAGAAACGCAAACATTGGATAGAGGTCATGGGCAGCGTTTTTGATCTCTTGGCCCAGACCAGACTGATAAAACGCATCCGTACTTTTAAAAGCTTTAATTTTGGACTTCATGGTATCACTGCCCCACTCAGTCATAATGTCTTGAGTACGCGGACCCAGATTAGCATCGCGTATATAAAAGCCACTGATATAAGAGAGCATATTTGCGATCAGCCCGAGCTTATACACTTCTGCATCAAAGATCATGGTTTCTGTCCGTTGCCAGGGCGGCGGCGCAGCTTAAGTGGGGTAGCTTTCAATTGTGCAGACTTGCGCTTGGGCATTCCCACCTCAGCGCCGTTAGTCTGATTTGCACATTTAAGCTCTTCGGCTTTGCCGGTATAGGCACATTTAAAAGCCTGCACATTTTCTTCTGTATACAAACGCATAATAAGATCCTGCATCGGCACACGCGTAACAATGGTTATTTTGCCTGCATTGGTCATATGGCTATAATCGTTAAAACAAAAGCGGATCTGTTCCTGTTTGTTTTGACGTTCGGCCAATTTGCAAAAAGTTGAAATCAGACTTTCGTTAAAATTTGCCTCTGCTGAAAAACGGTCTTCAGGATAGGCATAACTGATTTCATAGCGGTAAGTGACATTTTCGCGCAAAGCTTTTGCAAAGGAGATCGAACCCGAACGATTGCGCATATAGCTGTGCACAACTTTAAATACCGGCTGGTTTTGATCGATATTTTCAGGATCTGCAAAAAAAGACAAGGCTTGCAGCCCATGATAGATATTTTCCGCCAATTCTGAATCGATATAGCCAAACCCGCCGCCAGCAGGATTGTAGGTATCCTGTTCTATATCGTATTCGAGCAAATCCTCAATTCCGTAGAGGAGGCCAGCATATCGGGATTTCAGCTCCTTTAGCAATGCCGGTGTATGCAGTTTGCCGATATAACCGATCTGATGTTCGTCAGATGTGATAAAACGGTTTTGCTTGTACAGCTCCTGAATCTCAGGATTGTTTGGAAATTTGGCTTTGAGGTATTCAAACGCTTGTGAAATTGGCCCCGCGGCGCTTTTCCAGTTCAGATTCTGAATATCGCTTTTGTCCGACATAGGATGCATATGCTTTTGTTAATGATCGGTCAGACCATAACACAGCATACACACAGGAGCAAGAATTATGTGAAGTTTAAGGTGGTTTTAGGATCAGGCCGTTTCAGTGGTCAGATTGCCGATACCCATTTTACGTTCCCAGAAACGCTCAAGGTTTTGAAGAGCCGTGTTCATGGACTTTAACGTCCCCTCATCCAAATCAGCGTCTTTCAATTTTTCAATATGGGTCTGATACAGATCTGAAATTGATTTGTTCAGCGCAATCCCTTTATCTGATGCACGCACACGAATGGAGCGCTTGTCATGCTTGGAACGTTCCTGAACCAGATAATCATTTTCAACCATCT
>CAXGXG010000232.1:0-3259 GCA_964013525.1 uncultured Alphaproteobacteria bacterium
CCGTACGTCCGGCCCCAGCCCAGCAAGCTGACCAACCAACCTGGAAAATCACCACCCGTAAGATCGCCATCACAGCTGACCGCCGCCCAGCGCGCCATCAGGCCCACTGCCACTGCATTTTGCACATTATGCTGCAATGACGGGCTGTTGGTTGCATCTTCCAAATTCAAAAGGCACAGGTAATTCTCCCGCCCTTTGCGGACCACCACGCGCCGCTGTTTCTCCAAAGGGTCAGAGAACAACCTGTCCAATTCCCCATCAATCTGGCGTTGCAGGTTACGTGTATATGTCGAAATCCAGACCGCACCATCGTTTTTGTCCGCCCAAACTGTAGAGGGGGCAAGATAACCCAAGGTCTTGCCAATACCCGTGCCAGCCTCGGCAATGATGGTGTGGGGCTCTTCTTCCTTATTCATCGGCTGAAAAGCCTTGGTCAGATCGCGGGTGTATTCAATCTGTGGGTCACGTGGGGTTTGCCCTTTTTGATCCAGCAATTGTGTCAATTGCACCACCGCCTCATCGGGGGAGACCCCTTTGTGTGCCGGGGGGGGTTCCCCTGCACTGTCATTCCATTCGGACATTTTATGCCAGATTTGTATACCGGCACGGGCCATGCTTTCACGGGCGTAACCGTTCGGCGTTCCCAGCGCGGCCAAAACAGGGGCGGCCCACGGCCAACCCTGACGTGATGTTAAACCCCGCTGGCCCATCGCCATAACGCAGGCGGCTGCGATCGGATCAGACGGCTGATGGGCCAGATCCATCGCAATTAAATCCTGCAACAAATGGCGCACGATGTTTAACAGGATAACCGGATCCCCTTCCGCCCCGTCGGGGATGAAAAACCCTAATGCTTTGGCCAGACCCGCAGGGGTTGGCAGGGCAAATGTTCCCGGATGGGTAAAGGCGAACAGCTCTAGCACGTCATAGGCCAAAAACGGCTCCAGCCCCATTTTTGATGCAATATATGGAGCATGGCACAGGATCGGCATTTCATGACGCACGGCTTGGGCAAAACTGTCCGCATCCATTGTGCGGATTTCCCCTTCGCGTGTCAGCCACTGGATCTTGCCCGCGGACAAGACGCAAAGCGGCGCATCTGGCAGCATCATTGTGCGGCCCGAAACGGCGTCCGTGGACTGTGGGGGTGATACCTGTTGATTCATGCCATGACTATAGTGAAACCAGCCTAAAAAGACCAGAACAAACAGTGAATTTTAACGCAAAGCCGTTTTCAAACTGTCCATGACCGCATTCACCATTTTCGGTGCGCCGTCTTCGTAGAAAGCATGGGCAACATGCATATAATCACTGATGATAATCGGCGCGTCCGTGTCCTGATGCGCCATCAATTCATAGGCTGCGGCACGCAGAATCGCCTTGAGGATCGGATCAATGTTTTCTTTTTCTTTTTTCGCCAGTTGGGCGCGGACCATTTCATCTATATCTGCGCGACGGTCATCATATCCGGTGATGATGCTGGACAAAAGCGGACGATCCGCCGGCACAAAAACATCACCGTCAAATTCATAGCCATTGCGGTTATCCAGAAAATCAGCAAGGGCGGAGGCCGGTTTTTCCTCGTTCAGGTCAATTTGGTATAAAACCTGAACTGCCGCCAGGCGTGCAGCCGTACGGCGGGCCTTGGCCGAGCCTTCGTTCAGTTTAACTGCGCGTGTTTCTGGGGCCAGTGGGGCCGGAGTGAAGTTTTTCTTGTCCATGAAGGTTATCTAACACCCTTGGGGGCGCCTTTCAAGTGGTTTCGGCGGCGCGGCGCAATCTATCATTAATTGCAGACCCGATATCAGCATCCGGAATGTTCATCACTGCAATGCGTTCAGCCCCTGCACGGTCCAAATCGTGCAGCATCGAAAACAGGTTGGATGCGGCCTCGCCCAGATCGGCGGTTTCGCTGAGGTTTTTGTAATGGGAAATCGGCAGGTCACGGACATGCCCGCCCCCGTCAATCCCCATAAATTGAACGGATCCGAATGCCAACAGCGCCTCGCCCTTTTTCACATCCACCGCATTTAGACGAACGGGTGTGCGCGGCGCATAGTGGCGCAGCATCTGACCGGGTGCTTTGGGGGCCATGTCATCGCTGGATTGCGTTTCGTCACGAACCTCGCCAATCAGATTGGTCAAATCAGCAAGGGTAATAAAGCCCGCACGTAACAAGGCCGGCACATCACCTGTCAAATCAACAATTGTGGATTCCAGCCCGACGCGGGCCTTGCCGCCCGTAATAATAAATCGAATACTTTCGCCAAACGAGGCCGCGACATGTTGAGGTGTGGTCGGACTTAATTTTCCTGAAACATTGGCACTGGGCGCTGCAACCGGTCGGCCAAGAGCCGATATCACCGCACAGGTTGTATTTTGATCAGGGTGGCGAAGACCCACGGTTTTCAACCCTGCTGTGACATTCGGGGCCAGTTTCGCGCCATCCGCAATGGGTAAGATCAGGGTTAAAGGGCCCGGCCAAAATGTCTGTGCCAACAGATCAGCCGTTGGATTAAACTGGCCATATGTGCGCGCCATATTCACATCGCTGACATGGACGATCAGCGGGTTAAAGGACGGGCGCCCCTTCATATCGAATATTGTTTGAACAGCCGTTTCATTGGTGGCATCCGCCGCCAGGCCATAGACTGTTTCCGTCGGCAGGGCCACAACCTCGCCCTGATCCAAAAAGCCTGCCGCCTTTTGCACGGCGCTTTCATTTGCACTCAGAAATTCGGTCACGCCAACATCGGCCCCTGTTCGTCTGCATCTGCTGAGGGCTCAAACAAAACACCACCTGTCATCGGTTGTGGAACGCCTGTTGTTGTCGGAAACGAAACCGGCTGACCCAAAAATTTACGTACTGCAAGGTATGCGAAACATTCGGCCTCAACCGCGTCGCCATTCCAGCCGACCGCTTCAACAGGCTCAACCGGTACATCAAGCTTGCGCATCATGGCATACATCATAAAGCTGTTGTGACGTCCGCCGCCGGTAATCAGCCAGCGCTTTGGCGGGACGGGCACAATTTTCAGGGACTGCAAAACCGTATCCACAGTAAAGGCGGTCAGGGTTGCGGCCCCGTCTTCCAGGCTGTGGTTTTCAAGGTCGCTCATAAAGGATTTAAAATCGTTGCGGTCCAGTGATTTCTTATGATCTTTTTGGAAATACGGATGCGACAGCCATTTTTTCAAAAGCTCAACATCCACCCGCCCCTGTTTGGCGGTCTCCCCATCCTTATCGTAATCACGACCGG
>CAXGXG010000233.1:0-3251 GCA_964013525.1 uncultured Alphaproteobacteria bacterium
GCTGGTCAATATACGCGAAGTGTCCAGAACCGACACGTCTGAAGCATTTAACCATCTGCCGCTGTATGATTTTGAAAGTGTAGATGCCATGCGGCTGCCGAAAAAATGCCAATTGGTTGGGATTGAGCTGATGGAAGATTCGGTTGAACTGCCCAGTTTCCGCCATCCTTTGCGCGCCGCCTATGTTTTGGGACGCGAACGCGGCAGCCTCAGCCCCGAGCTGGTTGAAAAATGCGATCACATTATTAAAATTCCAATGCAGTTTTGCGTGAATGTCGGTGTGGCTGGTGCCATCGTGATGTATGACCGCCTTGTCAGTATGGGGCGTTTTGCGCCTCGTCCGGTTCAGGCTGGGGGACCGACTGAATTTTTACCAGACCATGTCCATGGCGAGCAGATAATCCGCACGAAAAAATAAGGTTTGGCTCTGCCAGAATAATATTTCGATCATGTGTGTTGTATTGTAACAAATTTACACAATTAAACGTTGCTGTAAAATTTTCGTGCTTTTCACTTCCCCCAAATATAAAAATCCTAGGTGACTGGCTTGTTGAAATGGTAAAATGGTTCATACCATCTAAAGCAGGAGCATAGAATGTTTGTTTTTGACCATGTTGAATACGATCATCACGAACGGATCGGCTTTTTCAACGACCGCAAAACGGGTCTTAAGGCCATTATCGCTATTCACAATTTGAACCGCGGCCCGGCCCTTGGCGGTTGCCGTATGTGGAATTACGAAAGCGAAGAAGATGCCCTGACAGATGTTTTAAGGCTTTCACGTGGAATGACTTACAAAGCCGCGATCACGGGCCTGCCGCTGGGTGGCGGTAAGTCGGTCATCATTGGCGATGCAAAGGCGATTAAAACGCCCGAACTGATGCAAGCCATGGGACGCGCTGTTTCCCAAATGGGTGGGGATTACATCATTGCCGAGGATGTAAACACCAACGTTAACGACATGCAAAACATTGCCAAGGAAACAAACTGTGTGGTAGGTCTGCCGGCGCAGGAAGGGCACGGGGCAGGTGATCCGTCCCCATTAACGGCTTATGGTGTTTTTACAGGGTTAAAAGCAGCGGTTAAATACCGTTTAAAGCGTGATGACCTTAAAGGGCTTAAGGTCGCAGTCCAGGGGCTGGGACATGTGGGCTATACGCTTTGCCGTCATTTGCACGAAGCCGGTGCTAAACTGATTGTCACCGACATCAATGCCGAGGTTTTAGAGAAAGCCAAACAGGAGTTTGATGCCACGGTTGTCGGGTTGAATGATATATACGATGTGGATGCAGATGTCTATGCGCCCTGCGCATTGGGGGCAACATTGAACACGGATACGATTCCAAGGTTAAATGTAAAAGTTGTGGCCGGTGCCGCCAACAACCAATTGGCCGCTGCCAAGGATGCCCGTGTATTAAAAGATGTAAATATTTTGTATTCGCCGGATTACGTGATTAATGCGGCAGGTTTAATTAATGTTCACTATGAATATCAGGCCCGACGGAATGGTGGTGGATATGACCTTGACACTGTTTACAGCCATATCGAAAAGATTGGTGAAACAATCACCGATATTTTTGAAAAGGCGGAGCGTCAGAACATTACGACAGCAGATGCTGCTGACAAAATTGCCGAGCAGTCGTTTCGATCGAAAGATGATGTGGATCATGAAGCGGCCTAAAACTCTGGCGCGATAGGAATGCGAAAAAACCGCCTTTATGGCGGTTTTTTTAGTTTTAAAATCGCAGGGCGGTTTGCCGTTTTTGTTTCCGGCCGCCGTGAACTTGCCAGGCATATTGCGGTTGATGGTTCAAAACGTTTACCAAACGCTTGAAAACTGATCCTTTGACAGGCGGTATACGCAAAGCCTTTTCAGCGCCGCCGCGGATCATGACATTGCGAAGGGTCTTCATAAAAGGAATGTCCTGACTGTTCAGCGCAAGATAGTAAAATCCACCTTGGACCAAGGGGCCGTTCGGTTTGTCAGTCATGCTTTGACCCGGATCTAACGGGTTTTGATGAACAGCTGTATCCTGTTGAAGGGATTCTTGTGTGCGGATGTAATCCTGTGCGTCATCCAGTGTCGCGTGAAGGGAATATCCATTCAGGATATACCCGCCTTTATCATCGTGAAGTTTCCACGCAACAACTACAATATCCGGGTTCTGTGTCATGACCGCCTCTTAACCTGTCCCTATTTTTCGCAACCTAACCCAGCTGGATCGGTTATGTCAACCGTGTTCTTCGGAACAGTTGCGCGATGTGGAAATGGCCGGTTTGACGCCGCGAATCGTTTGCTCTTGTTTACTGCGTTCGGGTTGGGTCGGTGCAAAAAGCTGTTTTGATGCCTCAACCATCAAAAGACCGCCAAAAGCGGGGCAGATTCGCCGACCCAGACGTTCAAACCATGGCGCAAAATAAATTCCGATGCGTGAACGGGTGTGCGGAAGGTAAAGCGCACGCTGATGGCGCTCTATCGTAAAGCCTGCCCGCGTCAATTGTCGCTTTAGCTGGGTATAAGTATAGGGGTGTCCGTGTCCAAATGGCGTTTGTTCAGCCCGGCTCCACACACCTGTTCGATTCGGCACGACCAATATGATCCGCCCGTTTCCATCTAGTGTTCGCCACAATTCGCGCAACAGTCGATCCGGATCATCCGCAGTTTCCAGGCTGTGCATGACAAAAATTCGATCCATGCGCTGATTTTCAATCGGCAGCAAGCGGTCATCACATACGGTCACAAAATTACGCTCAAGCTTTGGCCAAGGGCGGGGCGGGTGTAGCGTGTTCATTAATAGGGTTTCGGAAATAGGGGTGCTTTGTCTATAGATCCCGACGAATGGAAGGGTATATCCAACCCCCATAAAGTTATAACCTGAAATATCAGGCCACCAGTCGCGTAACAATACCTTCATCAGGCGACGGATCATCCGTCCCTGGCTGCGGGCATAAAATTCGGCGATGTCCGGAGAGTAATGTCCCATAATATCAATACTCTAAACCCAATCCCTGATAAAAGGTATTAATGGTATATCTGCAGGTGGCATGTCATATTCATCAAAATCCTGGGGCTTTACCCAGGCGAGTTTCTGCCCTTCAAGGGGGTTTGCAGTCCCTTCCCAAACGCGGCAAACGAAAACAGTCATCACCAGGTGGGCGCTCTCGTAACTGTGGGAGGCAAAGGTCAGTGGTGCCAGGCAGGACGGCGCGGTTGTGATATCAATCTCTTCTTTTAGCTCGCGGACAAGGGC
>CAXGXG010000234.1:0-3226 GCA_964013525.1 uncultured Alphaproteobacteria bacterium
CGAGAATTTGCGTTCCCAGGCATCGCGCAACATACGTGCAAAATTATATGTTCGGCCCAAATTGGACCCACCGATTGATCCTGCCACACACAACCCCCCGCTGGGGCGGTGCGAAATAAAGGCATCGGCCTCAATCCCTTCAACCGCACGCTGGACCTTGGCCTGCGTTTGGGAATCCAAACCGCTGTTGATGGCTTGGGATGAATTGACCATCATTGTATAAACTTGGGATGTCTGTCGCTGCAGGTTCGGAATCCAGTCATAGGCAAAGAATGCGTCCTGCCATTGAATGAACTGCATTTCAAAAATATCCTGGAAACCCTGAAGCAACCCGCCTAGGAAGTTGTTAAAAATATCGTCAAAAAACCCTAGAAAACTGTCAAGGAAGCTTTGCAGCACCTCTTGAAAGGCTTGTTGAATAGCCGCCGTTGAGATTTTAGAGAAATTAAACGTCACACATTGCGGTGATCCGCCCGGACAGTTTGAACAGGTGCTGGGCGTAACCGTAATGGCGGCAACAGCCGGGGTCACGGTTTTGGAAACACCAAGGCCCAGTGCCGGGATCATGAACAATGCAATAATAAACAGCTTGAAACGGGTCATCATTCAGCACCCCCGTTTGTCACTGTAGCATTTTGAATCCCGCCGGAATCACCCAGTTCAATCGTCTCATTTGCAACCTGAGTTGCCGCAATTAATGAGATATTGCTGAGGATATCCATATAATCGCTCAAGTGCATCAGCTCTGCGGCTTGTACCGACAGCTTTTCATGATCCAACTGGGCAGGACCTTTGTTGTTTTGCAGGTTATAAACCCCTGTCCAGAAACGTTCTGTCGCCAGGGCGTTCACAACCTCGTTCAAGCTCGGGTTGTCTGAAATATCAGACAGTTCAACCCCTGCGGCTTTGCGCAACGTTTCTACAAATGGGCCGATGCGGCTGGCCGGGGCGCGGCGCGCGGCCACATCATAGATAACCTTTTTGGCCAAAACACGACGTGCGCGGAATGACCGGCGGCCCAGAAACTCTTCTTGTGCGGCAGCAGATCCGAAAACAGCCGGATCAATCAGGTCGGGCACTTCAGGCTCGACCAAATTGGTGATCAGATCATTCACAGCCTCCAACCGGCCGGGGGCTTCAAAATCAATCGTATCGTCGGCAAACAATGTCTGATCGACCAAAATATCGTAATCCATCAAGGATCCCGTATTGCCGAAACACCCAACGCCGTTGTTGGCATCCGGGTTACAATATTTTTGAATGTAATTAAACAACCGCGCCTGTTGGTACAGGGCGTTCCCGTCTGCTGCGGCCGTCAGATAATCGTCTTCGTCAATTTCAATAACATATTCCGAACAATATTGTCCGCCACGGCCGACGAACTGGGCACGATAATACCCAAGGCCCGGGAACATGGCGTTTGCTTCCTCATATGTCGGATCCAACGTCTGAAGCTGTTCGGCGATATGTGGCGGTATGACGTTTCCGCCGGCATTCAGCCCCTGAAGCGGCATTGCGATTTTTAGATATTTCGTAATGTGGCGTGCGCGGTTTGTCCCGCCACCAAAGCTGGCCGGAACACAGGTGTTTTCACTAACGCGCGCCTCAACAAAGGCGTCCGCCTCCAAACTTTCAATTTGACGACGGGCCTGATTTGCGGTCTGGCCATCCTGAAATGCATTTAATGTTTTGGTTTGATCAACGATCATCACGTTGCGCTGGCGCGTGCGCTGCTGCATCATCGGGATCAGATCATAGGCAAAATACTGTTCGAAATAATCGTTCAGCTCATTTTCGGCCGTATTCAGCGCGTCTGTCACGCTGAGGTTAAAGCCGTCTGTCAGATTGCCATATAGGTTGGAAAGTGTTGAATAGGTATTGACGATTTCAACCACGATCTGGGACTGCATGACCGTGTTGATGGCGCGTCCGATCCCGCTGCCCTGAAGGGTACACAGCATCCCGCACACGCACTGGGCCTGTGCCGGTTTAGGCTTAAACACGGTGACTGCGCTGCCGCTGAAAATCAACAGCATCACAAGCGCCGCCGCGGCCGCCTTGAGTTTTCGGTTTTTCAAGCGTCGTAAAATACGCATGATTGTAATAGTGCCCCTGCTCTGTCAGCTATGAAAGCTGATTCTTCCTTTGCGTTCATTATACACGGTTTTTTGTTAAAATGTAGTTTATAAAGCGCGGAGAAGGCCGAACGGCCATTAAAAAGCCGTGCAAAACCTGACTTTTCGGACGCAAGCCACACCCTGAATCAGGTAGAGAGGGCCTTAAAGTCCGTAGGCCCGTATGATCAGGCGCTGGCCGCCCGATGCTGTGCGACCCAGCTCCCCATAGGGGCGCGGCTCGACCTTGCGGAAATGATCCAACAGGTTTTGTACGGCCTCCACATAACTTCCGCCCATGGAAATCGGTTCTTTTAACCGGTAATCATAATCGATCGTCCAGACCATTTCGCTGCCGTTTTGAAGGCTCCAACGGCTCAAAGTTTCGCGCAACGTGTCATTGGCATCGGCTGTCCAAATGGCATCAACACCCATATCCCGTTCAGGCATTGGCACCGGCTGCATGGCGGATGCGACCTGTACGGGTGCACCGACATGGCGCGGGGCCGGCATCGGTGCCATGGCAGGTGATGAGGTTTGCGGCGTAATCGCCACAGGAACAGCTGGCTGTACGTGTGCAATGTCTGCCGTACGTGTTCCGGTCATTTGCGGCAAAATCTCGATCCGTCCGTCCGTTTCAACGAACTTGAGGCCGACTTTATTCAATAAACTGTCTAGAGTGGTGTTCCATTGCCCGTCACCCGTCCAGGACACAGGCTGGCGCGTATCGACAGATGTCGCAAAGGCCGGAACATAGCCATCCGGTATAATTTGACGAACAGCCAGATCCAGCGGGATGTCACGTCCAAAACCATTATAAGCCGTATCTGCGCCCGCAATCGCACGCCCACCCATAACAACCGGATTGGCAACAACCGCGCCGCCCACAGTTTCAACAGGCGCAATCGGCACAGCTGTGACGACCGGCCCTTCATTGGCGCCAATTGGGGCTGGCAATTCGGTTTGGGCCGCATCGGGCATCCCGCGCCATTCAAACCCGGCATTGGCCTGTGGCAATCCGTAAAGGCTTGCACAAAACAGGCTTGTCGCCATCAGGGATAAGTGTTTTTTTGTCATCCGCGAAATCTGGTCTCTAGCGTTTTTGTTCAGGC
>CAXGXG010000235.1:0-3212 GCA_964013525.1 uncultured Alphaproteobacteria bacterium
CAGGGCATCAAACTTTCCGGTGGTCAACGTCAGCGCATAGCTATTGCCCGCGCCATGTTACGTAATGCGCCAATATTGTTACTGGATGAGGCCACATCAGCCCTGGACAACCAGTCGGAAAGATTGGTGCAAAACGCACTGGAACGCCTTCAGGAAGGCAGAACAACAATTGTTGTTGCGCACCGCCTTTCTACCATTATCAATGCAGACATGATTTATGTTCTCAAAGATGGTGAAGTGATTGAGCAAGGCAAGCATCAAAAGCTCCTTCTGCATAAGAAGGGGGTCTATTCCAGGCTTTACGGTATGGACTTCAAAACCCAATAATATTTAATTTACGCTAAGTCTGAGGGGGCAAAGTTTATCCTGAACCTTTTAAATACCTCCCTACAAGAATCTTGACATATTATGACAAGTCTGTTAGTTTGTTTTTTCAGTATTCAGGGATGACCAAGGGGATATAAATGACCGATCCAAAAGCAAGACCAGCTTTCAGTTCTGCAAGTTTTCAGGCTATTCAACTATGGAAAGATGGCTTGAATGAAAAAGACTATGACAAGTTGAAATCAGCATTGGATGCAGGAATTCCCGTGGGGACCGAAGTTGAAAACAACCACCCGCTATTTATATTGCTTGGCGATATGATGGATTATGACAAGATTGACCCCGAAAGAAAAGACCAAGACGATGTTCCGGGACAAGCATTCAATGAAAATCTGGAGCAAATTATCGACCTTTTGATGGATCGTGGTATGGATCTTCTTGCACCGATGAAAAGTGACAATGGCAAAGTTATTGACCATATCGTCTTTTTTGTCGATAGCGTAACCGGGGCGAAATTAACGTTTGAAGCTATTATGCAGGCCAAAATGCGTGGGAATGCATTTGAATACGATCTCAATGGTTTGTTGGAGCGCCATACGGCAGAGGGAAAAGACCCGATTTTGCTCTACCACAATCGCGAAAGTTTTTATTCCATGATGAGCGCATTGCGTGAAACCCATGAGTATACACGAATTGCCTTAAAAAGCTGCTTGGGGCAGGCGGTAGAGGATTTATCAGATGAAAACAAAGCTGACTTCGGCTTTTGGCTGAATGATTTCCCATTTCCGACAGATGATTTCATGAAAGAAACTTTTCCTGTTACGCAGGATGAATATGACGATGCTGTGGATGCCGCAGACCGTGAAGAGGCCAAGAAGTCCATGCTGCTCCAAAAAGAAGTTGAAGATGGCGATGGCAGCGGTGCCGATATCTCCAAGGTCATTAAGACGTTGGAAAAAGAACATCCGGCAGAGATTCTAAGAGAGCTAGATCAGTTTATCGGCCTTGAAGATTTTAAGCAAAGCATGCAGTCTCTGGTTTTGCGTATTCAGTACGACAATGCCCGTGAAATGCAGGCCTTGAAAGTTGACGGACAGAATTACCACACTGCTTTCTTGGGCAACCCAGGCACGGGTAAGACAACGTGTGCTCGTATCAAGGCGCGACTGTTACATTCTTTGGGCAAGACAGGCCCACGCTATGCAGAGTTGAGCCGTGACGATATCGTTGGAAATTATGTCGGGCAGACAGAAAACAAATTAAAAGATATTCTTGATAACGTAGACACCGTTTTCATTGATGAGGCCTATGCGCTGTCAGATGGTGGTGAAGGTGATACGCAAGACTTTGGCCGCCGCGCCTTGGATGTGTTGGTTGCAAGACTAGGTAATGAAAAAGACCCGCTGTCATTGTTTGTTGCCGGATACACAGAACCTATGAAGAAATTTGTAGAAGCCAATCCTGGACTGAAATCCCGCATTAAGGTTTTTGAAAGAATGGAAGATTTCTCCATGGATGAGCTTGGAAAAATTCTGGATATTAATCTTGAAAAACGCCAATACACCATCGATGACGATGCGCGTGCGTTAATATTGGATGCGCTCGAGGCTGAAAAAACAAATGCTAAAACCAAAAAGCATTTTGGTAACGCGCGTGAGGTTGTGAACATAGTTCAGGATCTGCCAAACCATATTGCGTCGCGATTGGCAGCAGAATCCAATGGTGTGCTTGAAAAATTCAATGCTGCCGTTCTCATGCGAATTACAAAAGCGGATGCAGAAAAAGCATTGAAAACCCGTCAGGCGCCTGGCGCCAAAAAACGTGCGGATATTGGGTTTTCCGTTCCAAAAGCACCAACTGCGACATCTGCGGTAAAAACGGCCTAGTCGATCAGCGGATTAGCGCTTATCGATAGGTGTGTAATCGCGTAGCTCGGGGCCTGTGTACAATTGACGCGGGCGACCGATTTTCTGTTTAGGCTCTTCAATCATTTCTTTCCACTGTGAAATCCAGCCGACTGTGCGCGCAAGCGCGAATAAAACGGTGAACATAGAACGTGGGAAACCGATCGCTTTTAAAATAATACCAGAATAGAAATCGACATTCGGGAACAATTTGCGTTCGATGAAATATTCATCTTCAAGCGCAATACGCTCAAGCTCCATCGCCAGTTGAAGCTTCGGATCTTCGATGTTGAGTTCTTTCAAAACATCATGGCAGGCTTTGCGCATCACTTCGGCGCGTGGATCATAATTTTTGTAAACGCGGTGGCCAAAGCCCATGAGGCGGAAGTTGTCATCCTTGTCCTTGGCTTTTTCGATAAATTTCGGAACATTTTCAACTGTACCGATTTCATCCAGCATCCGCAAAACAGCTTCGTTCGCACCGCCGTGGGCCGGACCCCAAAGAGATGCAATCCCGGATGCGATACAAGCAAACGGGTTCGCTTGTGACGAGCCTGCTAAACGTACGGTTGATGTCGATGCATTCTGTTCGTGATCAGCATGTAGGATAAAGATTTTATCCATAGCATCAGCAATCACTGGGTTAATCTCGTATGGCTCGCTAGGCACGCTGAACGTCATATAAAGGAAGTTTTCCGCATAGCTGAGGTCATTACGCGGATAGATGAACGGTTGGCCGATTGAATATTTGTATGTCAGTGCCGCGAGTGTCGGAACCTTGGCGATCAGGCGGTGCGCGGCAATTTCGCGCTGTTTCGGATCATGGATATCCGTAGAATCGTGGTAAAAGGCTGACAAAGCACCGACAACACCCACCATAATAGACATTGGATGTGCATCGCGGCGAAACCCGCGGAAGAAATACTGAAGTTGTTCGTGAACCATCGTATGGTGTGTAATGCTGTCGCTAAAGGCTTCCATGGC
>CAXGXG010000236.1:0-3205 GCA_964013525.1 uncultured Alphaproteobacteria bacterium
ACCTGACGACGTCCGTCAATGATACTGATGGCCACAACAGAAGGTTCATTTAAAACAATGCCTTGCCCCCGTACATAAACCAGGGTGTTGGCAGTGCCCAAATCAATTGCCATATCGGCAGACATCAGACCCAGAATTTTTGAAAACATGGCGCGGCCTTTTCTTTATGTAATGTGTGAATTGGGCAGAATGTATCACACCCAGTGGCGGTCCGCCACTGAAAAATAAGCCGTTATATAAAGATTTTTGGAGTGTGGGATACCGGAAAAATCCGGCCCAACATTAGCCCTGACGCGCTTTGTTACGTGGATTGGTTTTATCAATCACATATACACGACCGCGGCGGCGAACCAACTGACAGTTTTTGCCACGGTTTTTCAGAGATTTTAAAGAAGATCTAACTTTCATGATTCTCGCCTTTTTCGAATCTAATTCAATACAATTTCCGTCGGACACTACATGCTAATGGCATCTGTGTCAACAAAAGCCTACATATTATGTACGCAAAACGGGGTGTAGCCCCTTGTTCGGGGTCTCTATACATAAATATAGCCCTTTATCACATGAAAACAAGTGGAATGACTGCAAGCCCTTTATCAAAAGCATGACAGCCATTCCAAAATGCTGTCCTAGATAACGTCTTCCTGTGCAGCCACGGGCTGTTCAGGTGTGGCAGATTTTTGAGCGTAGAAAACCCCAAGCCCCAAAAGCGCGCCCAAGACCAGGGCCAGAATAAATTTTGCCAAATGATGTCCGTGCATTTTAATGTCCTTTTATGTTTAGGTGCGAACCGTTGAATATTTAATCACAAAGGTTGTCCGTTTTGACAGTTCCTTCAGGCGTTGTGCCCCCACATATGTGCAGGTTGAACGCAATCCACCCAAAATTGCCAAAACGGTTTCGCTGACTTCGCCACGGTATTCAATTTTGGAAACGCGGCCCTCGCTTGCGCGGTGGGTGGCAACGCCGCCTGAATATTTGTTCATCGCCTCAGTTGAAGACATGCCGTAATATTCAATCATATTGTTGTTACGGTCCAGCTGTTTGACCTCTTCGGCATCCAGGGCCTCTTTGTGTCCGGCCAGCATTCCGCCCAGCATTACAAAATCAGCGCCTGCGGCAAAGGCCTTGGCCACGTCGCCTGAAGTGCGGCATCCGCCGTCCGCACAAATCAGGCCGCCCAATCCATGGGCTGCATCCGCGCATTCGATTGTGGCGGAAATTTGCGGATATCCAACGCCGGTCACGCTGCGTGTTTCACAGACAGAGCCCGGACCGATACCCACCTTAACGATGTCAGCACCTGCAAGAATCAGGGCCTCGGTCATGTCGGGGGTCGCCACGTTTCCGGCCATGATCACAGTATCGGGCAGGGCATCGCGTACGTTTTTGATGAAATCCACAAAACGCTCGGTATAACCATTGGCAACATCCAGACACAATTTGTCGATTTTTTGACCCTTTAGTGCATCAAGATGATCTTTGATCGTTTCAATCTCTTCAATACCGAATGTGATGAAGTTATATTCGCTGGAGAGGTCGGCGGATTTCAATTCTTCCAGTGTATAGTGTTTGTGGATAGCGGTAAAAAGCTTATGCTCAGCCAAGGCCTTGGCCATGCCAAGCGTTGCAACGCGGTCCATGTTGGCCGCGACGATCGGGATACCGCTGATAGTTTTTTGGGAATTGGGCAGTTTAAATGTCCGCACCAGATCAACTTGTTTGCGTGACGAGAGCGTGGTCCGTTTTGGGCGGATTAGAACATCATCAAAGTCGAGTTTCGGTTCACTGTCAATACGCATGGGAAGGCACCTTTCAAAATGTTGTTTCAAACATGTGAAAGCGTAATCTCAAAACCAAATTGATTCCGGGGGGCTTTCCTTCAATTTATAGACGTAAAACCACCCCGTGCCAACCCCCAAAGGGGAAAAGAAATCCGATTTATCAGCCCTGTTCAAGCTTGGCTTGCAGTTTGGGCACCGCATCGAACAAATCCGCGACTAGGCCGTAATCGGCAATTTTAAAGATAGGTGCATCTTCGTCCTTGTTAATGGCAACAATGACCTTGGAATCTTTCATTCCGGCCAAGTGCTGGATCGCACCCGATATGCCAATGGCCATATACAACTCAGGAGCCACAACCTTACCGGTTTGACCGACCTGATAATCATTCGGCACATATCCGGCATCCACAGCCGCGCGGGACGCACCCACGGCCGCACCCAACGTGTCAGCAAGTTTTTCAATCATATCGAAATTCTCAGCACTTCCGACACCACGTCCACCGGAAATGACGATGCCTGCGTTGGTCAGCTCGGGACGTTCGGATTTGGTCAATTCCTGGCCGACAAAGCCGGATAGGCCCGCCGCGCCGGCAAAGGAGATATCCTCAACTGATGCGCTGCCACCTTCATCCGCGGCCTTATCAAACCCTGTTGCGCGTACAGTGATCACCTTGACGTCGTCTTGGCTTTGGACTGTGGCAATCGCATTGCCCGCATAAATCGGACGACGGAATGTGTCACTGCTTTCAACGGAGATAATGTCCGAGATCTGCTGCGTATCCAAAAGGGCGGCAACACGCGGCATGATATTTTTACCCGTTGTTGTCGCCGGGGCCAGAATATACTTGAAGCCGCTGTTTTTCGCCTGATCTGTGATGAGGGCGGCCATCGGCTCGGCTAAGTGATGTCCAAGGTCTGCATGGTCAGCTTTTAAAACTTTGGCAACGCCTGCAATTTTTGCAGCCGCATCGGCAACTGCACCGCAGTTCTCACCCGCGACCAGAATGGTAATGTCACCACCGATATCCTGTGCGGCCTTAACCGTATTCAGGGTGGCAGGGTTCAGGGTTTTGTTATCATGTTCTGCTACAAGAAGGATTGTCATCTTAAATCACCTTGGCTTCGTTTTTCAGTTTATCGACCAGTTCATCAACGCTTTCGACCAGTTCGCCGCCTTCGCGTTTCGGAGGCTCTTCAACCTTGAGGGTTTTCACCCGCGGGTCAATGTTGACGCCATAGTCATCAGGTTTTTTTGTGTCCAATGGCTTTTTCTTGGCCTTCATAATGTTGGGCAGTGATGCATAGCGCGGTTCATTCAAACGTAGGTCGGTGGTAACCACAGCCGGCATTTTCAAGGATAGAGTTTCCAGACCGCCGTCAATTTCACGAGTAACGTTTACTTTGTCGCCATCTACAGCAAC
>CAXGXG010000237.1:0-3168 GCA_964013525.1 uncultured Alphaproteobacteria bacterium
TGTTAAAGGAATGGTACCGGTGTGGCGGCGATATCGACAAAATTGATATCAAAGCTGCGACGCTGGACCCGTGGTTCATTCCTGAAACCACAACCCTTTACGATCAGTTACAAGAATTCCGTGCGCGCCGCGAACATTTCGCTCTGGTGGTGGACGAATATGGTGCCTTTATGGGGATTGTCACGTTAGAAGACATTTTGGAAGAAATTGTCGGCGAAATTGATGATGAATATGATGTCGCGGTCAAGGGTGTACGCCCGCAGCCTGACGGATCCCACCTGATTGACGGCAAGGTCACAATCCGTGATTTGAACCGCGAATTTGAATGGGGCCTGCCGGACAATGAATATTCAACGCTGGCGGGACTTGTCCTGTATGAAACCCAGACGATTCCATCCATCGGTCAACAGTTTATCCTGTTCAATTTCCGCTTTGAAATTATGCGCAAACAACGCAACCAGATCACACTGGTGCGCGTGACACCGCCCGCAGAAGAGGACGAAGATCACGTCATTGCCGAGACGTGACCCCATCCGCATAAAAAACTAGGTTCCATAATTTCTTTTTGAACCTGTTTGACTCCTGACCCGTTTATAGACACGAATGGCAGGCCGCAATATGCGTTGCCTGAACATAAAGGATTTTTAAGGAGCAGAACATGCCAAAGAAACCACCGATTTTAAGACAAGCATTGGAAGACGATGCCCACGAACACGCCAATGATGAATTGGGCGACAGCCTGCGCCGCGCCTTTCGCCACGCTATGCAGGGCGGCACGCTGGATCACGAGGATATTTTGGACCAGTTGGACGCCTATGGCATGGATTCCAAACGCGTCAGCCAATGGGCCGAAGGGATTGCCAAACGCAACGAGGTTACATTGGATGATCTGGCCAAATTGGCGCTGATTTTTAATTATCAGGTTCATATTGATTTCAAACGCCAAACTCCAGATGCGATTAAAAACGATACGGTCGAGGATGATGCGCTGATTGATACGATCGATGACAGCGCGGTTAATCTACCCAGACGCACACGTTAGGTATACAACCCTTAAAACCATACGTTTAAAGCACAGGCGGCTCTCTATCCGGCGGCCTGTGCTTTTTTTCTTATACCCATGGCCATATCCTGCCCTTTCCAAATCACCCTTTGGTGCCTATGATGCAAGCCTAACCCGTTTGAACAGGGACCGCTTCATGATTGCCACATTGATTATCAAAGTTCTGCCCCTCTATCTGTTGATCCTGATCGGCTATGCCGCGGGGCGGATCAATGATATTGGCGTTAAACCGATGGCCGATTTCACCATCCACTATATTGCGCCCTTCGTTTTGTTCTCTATGGCATGGCAAACTGATATTCAGCCGGGTCCGGCCTTTCGCTTTATTGCTTTTACAGCCATTTTGACACTGTTGATGGCGGGCGCCGCGTATATGTTCGGACGTGCCTTTTGGGGTGACAAGCGCACCAACCTTTTCAGCCACCAAGTTCTGGGATCCAACAGCGGGTATTTCGGCATTCCAGTGGTTTTTGCCCTGTTCGCAACGGATACGGCCAACGTCTGGATCCTGATTATGATGGTCAGCACCGTTTTGCACACCAGCCTGGGGTACTACATTCTGGCGACGGGAAATTTATCCGCATGGGACGGTTTAAAAAAACTCTTAAAACTGCCCTTGTTTCATTCGATGCTGTGGGGTTTGGTCTTTAGCTTTGCAGGAATTCCTTATCCGGATGGATTACTGCCCACGCTTGATATTTTTAAAGGCGCCTATTTTGTTTTGGGGATGGCGATTATCGGCCTTTCCATTTCGCGCCTGAAACTGCAACATTTTGATGGCGGATATATATTGCAGACCCTGATCTGGCGGTTTCCGGTCTGGACACTGGCGGCCCTTGGCCTGATCTGGGCGGATGCGATGACACTGGGATGGCTGAGTGCTGAAATGCAGGCATTGATCGTTTTGTATTCCGCCATGCCGCTGCCGGCAAATTCTGTGGCCTATGCCGTTCAGTTGAACGTTCACCCCGAACGGGCGGCCAGTGCGGTTTTGGCCTCCACCATGGCGGCGCTTATCTATATCCCGTTAATCATGACGTTTTATCCCGCCCTCCTTCCCTAGATCAGACGCATATCACCGACAAAACCAGCCATTTCATGGCCAGCGCATAATATTGAAAAACCGATATAAATTGACACAATTGAATTTATTATGTAAATTTAAGGCATGGGGACGTTTAAGGATATTTTTCAAAATGCGGCCGATAAAACCCGCCTTGGCCTGGTTACGGGGATGGCTTTTGCACCCTATGCTGTCTTTTTCGCGATGGGCGGCCCGGCCGCCGCGATGGCAGGTGTCGCTTTGATGGGGGGTGCCCTTTTGTCCATGTGTGCGCATGCAACAGATACGCCCCATATGGATCAGCCACGGTTAAAGGCCGGGCAATACGTTGATCAGGATGAGGCCACATTCTATCAAAACCAATTGGACCGAACGGTTGAACAATTCAATGAATTAAAATCTGAAATGGGTCAGGACCGCGCAATTCTGCGCCTGGGGACCGAGGCGATGGCCACAGCCGGAGATGTCGTTTTGATCGGCCGGCAGGAGGTTTTGCATTATACCCCCGCCGAAATGGAGTTTGTTTTGGCGCATGAGCTGTCCCACCTGAAACACAAAGACACATCAAAGTTCCTGACAGTAACATCCGTTGTTGCGGGTTTTGCCATGTTGCCGCTTCAAATCGGTGCGGCCATTTTCACGCCCGTTTCCCTGTTGGCAGTTGGAATGGCAGCCGCGAATATCGGTGTTCAGATGTGGGCAAAAAACATGACATCGCAAGTGATTGAGGACCGTGCCGACCGCACAGCCTTGTCTGTCACACGCGATTTTAAAGGTGCGCAGGACTGGATGAAAAAAGAACTGGCCGATGACATGAATACGTCCGCAACCCGTCAATGGCGTAAACAGCTGATTCACCATCATTCTGTCGGCAATATCCGCTTGAGCCGCGCCAAGCGCGCGGCCAAAACTCTGGGCCTCAACCCCTCATAAAACTTTTACAGGTAATCCAAACGCCCCAGCGCACCCTGCAGGATATGACAGGCGGCCATCTTATCGACATTGGCGGCACGCTTTTTACGCGACCTATCCAGATCATCAA
>CAXGXG010000238.1:0-3161 GCA_964013525.1 uncultured Alphaproteobacteria bacterium
AGCACTCTGCCCACCCCAGATGACACCCAGCCATCAGCGCAGGTCGATTTCAACAATCCTGATCAGCCGGTATCAGGCAATACAGATATTCTGGCCCCCGGCTCCGCACAGGACGCACCAATGGCTCCCATTGCCATCATCATGACCGGGCTCGGTGCCAATCAGGAAGTGGCCTCTCAGGCTTTGACTTCCCTTCCATTGGGAACAACTCTTGCATTTTCACCATACATGAATGATACAGCCCTGATTGAGCAGGCACGTGCCCGTGGGTATACAGTTATTGCCGATATTCCCATGCAACCTTCTGCCTATCCGGACATTGACCCCGGCCCGCTAACGTTAATCGACAGCCGCGACTGGTCTGAAAACCTGATTAACCTTGAAAAAATCATGCAGAATGCCGGCAACGTTCCGGCTGCGACCAATAACTATGGCAATCTTTATCTTAGCGATGCAGACCAGGCAGAAAGTTTTGCCCGCTGGTTAGCTGAAAAAGATATCTTGTTTGTCGAAAATTATTTGGATGATCGCAACACCGAGCTTGGCAACTATCTGACCGAGTTTGATTTAAAATACATGTCCAGCAGCATGCAGATTGATGCTTTTGCCAACAGTCAGTCCATTGTTGGTCGCCTGCGCCAGTTGGAACGTGACGCACGCAGCAACGGTTATGCGATCGGCTATGCCGCCCCTTACCCCCTGACAATTGAGGTTTTGAAACGTTGGAACGACCAGTTGGATGGACGCGGTGTTAAGCTCGTTCCGGTTACCGACCTCTATAATGAGGTCAGTGCGCGATGAAGCCCGAATATAAAAATCTGCCTTATCGGCCAGGTGTCGGCCTAGTTGTTATAAATCCGCGCGGCGAGATTTTCATAGGCGAACGTTTTGATCAGCCTGGTATCTGGCAATTGCCCCAAGGCGGTATTGATGATACGGATGAGGATTTTAACACCTCCGTCTTTCGTGAGTTATATGAGGAAACGGGCATTCGTGATGCCACCATACTGAAAATTATGGATGACTGGCAATATTACGACCTGCCAGATCATCTGATTGCGCGCCTTTGGGATTCCAAATATCGCGGGCAAAAACAAAAATGGGTGGCTCTGCGTCACAATGGCCATGAAAATGAAGTGAACCTTCACACCAGCCGCTATCCCGAGTTTCGAAGCTGGCAGTGGATCAAACGTAATGAAATCATGAAAAAAGTTATCGCGGTTAAACGCGCGACCTACGAAGTCGTTTTTGAGGATTTTAAAGACTTCTTCTAACGCGTGCTTTAAATAGACTACGTTATAAAAAAAAACCGCCCCAAAGGGCGGTTTTTGTCTTTAAGTTTGAACTTTGAAAGCAATTACTGGTTCAAAGGCGACCAAGCCGGGTCCGAACCATCCAGAGGCGTACGGACGCGCGTTTCATTAAACCCTGTCAGGTCAATTGTAAAGACACTCGCCGAGCGGCCTGTACGGCTTGGCGTTTCCTTAAAGTATGCAAGAACTCGGCCATTAGGGGCCCACGTCGGTCCTTCAACGTGATAGGCGGTTGTCAATAGACGCTCACCACTTCCATCAGGCTTGATAACACCGATATAGAAGTCACCCTTCAACATTTTTGTAAAGGCGATCAAATCGCCACGTGGTGACCAAACAGGGTTTGCATAGCGGCCATTACCAAACGTAATTCGACGCACGCCGCTGCCATCACCATTCATAACGTACAATTGCTGTGTACCGCCACGATCGGATTCAAAGACGACCTGACGGCCATCCGGTGAATAAGACGGGCTGGTATCAATTGCCGCATTGCTGGTCAGGCGTGATACACCACGGTTGCGCAGGTCCATTACATAAATGTCACTGTTTGAATTCTCTGACAATGACATGATGACTTTGTTTCCATCTGGCGAGAAACGCGGCGCAAATGTCATACCGGGGAAATCACCCAGAACTTCCTGACGCCCTGTATCAATATCATACAGGTATACGCGTGGCTTATTGTTGTAATAGGCCATATAGGTGATTTGCTGCAATGTAGGCGAAAAACGCGGTGTCAGGACCAATGTATTGCCATCTGTCAGGAAACGGTGGTTAAAGCCATCCTGATCCATGATTGCCAAACGTTTGATACGCGCATTGGCAGGGCCGGTTTCCGATACGTAAACAATGCGGGTATCAAAATAGCCCTCTTCACCTGTCAGGCGTTTGTATATTTCATCGGAAATGATGTGTGCAATACGCCGCCAGTTTTGCGGTGTTGTCATGTAGGACATGCCCACCATCTGTTGTTCAGCAAAAACGTCCCACAAACGAAATTCGACTTTAGTGCGGCCATCACTGGCTTTGCTGACCTGTCCCGCGACCAGAGCCTGCGCGTTTATGATGCGCCATTCGTTAAAATTCGGCCCTTGATACAGCGCGGCTGGCGATTGAATAAAACTGGACGGGTCTAGCGCCTTGAACAGGCCGGATCCGTTCAGGTTATTTGTAATGACTTCGGCCATATCTGCGCCCAGGTTGGCAAGTGACGGATCACCGCCGACAGCTGCAAAATCAGGAACGGCAATTGGGATCGCCTTGACCTGGCCACTTGTAATATCGACCTTGACCTGTGCTTTGGCTGCGGTGGGCAGGCTCAAAACAAAAGCCAAAATTAAAAAAGAGAAAAGTTTTTTCATCAGTACATATTCCTCGGGTTAAAGGTGAAGATAATATTTTTCCACATATCGTATTTCCCATCAGGCAGAGCCAATGGTGAGCACGCTGGCGCATAGACGGCCCGTATTGCCGTATCCGCCATGGTTCTAAAGAAACTGTCATTATTATAACGTGCCCTGTCGACAATACTAGCCTGTTGGACGACTTTATCAGGTCCAACAATGATATTCACATCGACAACCAGATTCTGGGCATCGCGCGCGCCAATAGGCACGTTCCAGCAACTCTCAAGCTGACGACGCAGGGCGTCAAGTTCGCTGACCGTCATCTGTGAGCCCAAAGGTGCGTTTTGCCCCAATTCGGAAATCACTTTTTCTGCAACATTTTCCGTTACAGGCTCGGGTGTCGGCTCCGTATCGGCAAGGTTCTTCAAAACAGATCCGAAGTCGCGCTTAGGTTCTGGCTCGGGCTCGGGCTCGGGCTCTGGCTCGGGTTCTGGCTCGG
>CAXGXG010000239.1:0-3158 GCA_964013525.1 uncultured Alphaproteobacteria bacterium
TTTTCGCCTTTTCCCTCACTAAAAAGGTCAGGCAGTTTTTTCCAGTCAATGCCATATTCATTTAAGCGGTCTTCGCGCATGGTGATTTGGTCAAGAGCCAGCGTATCGCGTTTAAAGGCTATGAAATCGTCGTATGGGAATTTGTTGTTACGCGTACCGGCGGGAATGCTGAAATACAGCTTGCGCGCCTCATCAACGCGCCCTCTCCAGATTTCCGGATCAAAGACGGTTTGAATTGCATCGTTTTCGACCATGGAATCGATCGCCGGGCGGTTAAAGTCATCGGCCTTAACCGGTTCGCCCTGTTCGGCGAAAAAGGCTGCAACCTTATTAAAATGTTCCCACCCTTTACGGCTTGTCAAAAGGCCTCCACCATTATGTTTTAAATTAAAAAAATCCCATTTGGTCACGTGACTTTGGGCATGTTCCATCAACTGGTCCATGTCCGCGCCGGGACTTTCAGTCTTGATCATACCAAGGATAGCGTGCGCCGCTGGCAGTTCTAGGAACCGCGCAATAAAGAGGCGCTTTGAAAGTCTATCTACCTGGTTTGCATCCGTCATAAATCACGTTCTGTAAAAATAACTTTGGTTTGGGCGTTGCGCTGGCAAATGCGCTCTAGCCCTTCGCGGGAGATCAAAGCCGTTTCCGGTATAAGGATAATTTCATCATCCGGGTTGGCGACCGCCGCTTCGAGTTGTGTTAATGTTTCAACCCGCTTAGGCGTAAAATCCTCTTTAATAATAACGGACTTCCAATCGTTTTCAAGAAGATATAGGCGCGTGTTATGCGCCAGAAGTTCGTAATCATCCAGAATTTCACGGCGAGAAACCTCACGCGCGAGCTTGTCGAAAGCGCTGAGGCCCCGGGTCTGGCCGTGTGCCGTGTCCGGGGCTGTCTGTGCATTGTCAGAAGACATGATCAGGCAACGTCAGGCTTAAAATAAAACTTATGCAGGATTTCACCCTCGCCGGAGCGCTGTACAATCTCGCGATGTGAAAGGATTTGGTCTGTCAAATCCTGTGTTGCATCGTAGCTGTCGACGTCTTCAACGTTACGCAACTGGAAGACATCTGTCAGGCATTCCATTTCCTTTTCAGGTAATGCACGTGTGAAATCTGTCAGTGCTGTTGAAAGCTTCGACTTGGCATCCGCCTGATCGTAATCAACATATTTGATTTTGGCTTTTTCAAACGCAGCTTTCAAAGACGGGGCAATTTTCCCACCGATGATCAAGGTTTTGCCCTTGTTGCGCAAGATATGAACCGGCTTCATCTTGATTGGAGCGTCTTCAGACACCTCTGCATTCGGATCATCCTTAACGCGGCAAGCAACAGTTGTGAAGGCAAAGCCTGATTTGCTACGGTTTTCCGCCATTGCAAAGGAATCCACCTCAGCATTAACATTGGCTGTCTGGTCATCTGCATCAGCACGTCCGATTGTTGACAGATCACCACCTTTAATACGGTTGATCTTTTGCTCAAGTTCAGACATTTCCGTTTTCATGTTATCGATACGGTTTTCAATAAAGGAAATTTCTTCTTCCGCTTTCTTGATCTGATCTTCTACCGTTTTGCGGTCATCATCAGAAGCTTCAGTCATAGATGCGAGCTTTGCATTCAAAGATTTCAGTGAAGACTGCTGCTCTATCAAAGCCGCTTCTGAGCTTTCGATGTTGGCCGCCGTATCTTCGTAGTGGCTTTCTGCATCGCCGAATGCCGCGCTGAAAGACAGGTTATCTTCCCACAAAGCTTCCAGGTTCTTCTCTTTCAAGCCTGGGAGGACAAACGCCTGCAGGAACTCGTCCTGTGTCAGGATCTGATCAATAAACGGCTCTTCACCGCGGTTCAGGTCTGCCATGTCATACAGCTCTGCCTCAGAAAACGGGCGTTCTGCCAAAGAAGCTTGGTCCATGTTCGGAACCGTCAGCTTGTTCGTCTCGCGCGCTTTGTTCTGCTGTTCGCGTAAATCCTTGATGATGTGAACCAAACGGTCAATCGTCACGATTTCATTATCGTTGGCCACCACATCTGGGAAGCGTTCACGCACCATTGCGCAGAATGTTTTCTGGGCCAGACGTGCCTGAATGGAAACATCAGCGCTGTCAAACTTGCTGATATTCAGGTTGTCTTCGATAGTGCGGACATTGCTGCGCGCCGCATCATCCAGATGCTTTTCAATCAGGTTGCATTCCTCAGCGAGGGTCATCAGGCTCTTGTGCAATAGGTCTTTACCAATCGCGCCTGCGCTTTCGTAAATATCCGTAATAATCAGGTCAACCAAACGTGTTCCGTAATTTGTACCCAGATCGATGTTTTCGCGGGCTTCTTTATTGCGTGTCGGCTCTTTCTGAAGCTCGGCACCAACCGGAAGTTTGGGTTTGAAAGATTTCGGCTTTAGACGTGCACGTGATTTGGCTGCCTTTTGAAGGACTTTGATTACACGGCGGAAGTCCAAAGACTGCTCGGCAGAGAAATCTTCGTCAACGTCGTCCATCAAGTGATAGACGTCAGAGGCACGGTCAGGATCCATGCGGTCGCGCCAGCCGTGGAAAAATTTACCCAAGTCGCGGGACGCTTCAACAACGCGCTGCCAGTTTTGGATCCAGACTTTGTGTTGTGATGGAATGGCTTTTTTCTGTGTTTCGCTCAAACCGGATGTACGCATATCCCAAAGGAAGTCTGCAAAAGCTTCCGGATTTTCATCCGCTGCATCCTTGTAAACTTCATACCATGTTGAAATCGGAACGCCGGTCATAAGCTGGCAAATGCGGTGCTGCCAATCGCGGGCATCAACCTCTGGCAAGTCACGTGGGCCAAGGCGTGAGTAAACGGATTTGTTCAAAGCACGTGTTGTTGTACCGTCTTTGGTTTTGTTACCTGTAAACAGGATCCCCCAACCGGCTTTTACGTCTTCTCTACGGAATGTAAATTCCGATGGTCCGGATGTTCCGTCTTTACCCTTCAACGGGTTTTCAACTGTACAAACATCTGTTTCACCATTGATGAACTGCAAGACAGTTTGCAGCGCATCATCGCCACCCTGTTTTGATTTGTTATATTCATCATAAGTTGCAAAGCGACCTTCGATAAAGTCTGTAATCATTGGGCCGAATTCTGAGCTCATACCCAACATGTTCTGACCGCCGTTGTCCAAAC
>CAXGXG010000240.1:0-3150 GCA_964013525.1 uncultured Alphaproteobacteria bacterium
GCAAAGGGTGTGCCAGTTTTTATGGCGGAGGGGAAAAAAGCCTAGATTTCGATCTGGCAGGGGGCGCAACGGACGATATCATCATCGTCCATTTCATAGATCATAAAGAAGCCGCGGGCCTTAATCTCACGCATCATCTCGTCGCGAACGCCTTTAATCTCAACAGCGCTACCCTCAACAGTGCGCAATGTGATCGTCCCGTCCGCAGGTTCTGACAGGCGGAATAGCAGCTCAGCCTCGTCATTTTTATCAAAGGCGCTTTGTTTGGGCATCATGATCGTGACCCCTGTATGCAGGGCAAAAACGATGTCAAATTCTATAATGGTCTGATGCGGCATGGTAAATAATGACTGTTTAAGTTCAGACAAAAAAGATAGACTGTATATGTGACGGAAAAAATTACCTACAGCCTCGATATTCAGGATACACGACTTGCCGATGGAATTACACAGTTCTTTTCAGGCTTGCCGGATTTTGAAGATATAACAGAACAGTCCCTGACCCCTGACATCGTCTTTACCGACAAACAGGGCGTGAAAACGGATGCTTTTGTGATATCCCCCTCAGATTTACCCGTTGATTTTCGATCGTTGGTGGGCGGTATCGTTCGGGAAATATCTGCCAGATCAGAAAAATTTGCCGGGCTGACCTTCAACAAACGTTATAAAACGCTGATCAATGCGCAGGGGGAAACGGTTAATTTGACGGGCTTAGAAGCGGCGCTTCTGGATTACCTTTATCAAAACGCAGATGCGGAATGCACGAAGGACAGTTTATTAAAGTCTGTTTGGGATTACGGCGACAATGTCACCACCCATACAGTTGAAACCCATATATACCGGTTGCGGCAAAAATTTCCGCCGTTGGCGCCGCTTATTAACACAACCGAAAACGGTTACATGTTATTATTAAGTCAGGAGGGGGACGCATGATCTCAAACGAACGCGGCAGTGCGATTGCATACATATTTCTGGCAATATTTATGGGCGGCCTTGTTATGGTCAGCATGACCCGTGACACATCTATCAATGTTTCAACACAAAATTTGCAAGCGATGAAAACCCAATTGCGCGCGGATTTAAACATGATCCAAAGCGCGGTTCAGGAATGTATTCAAAGCTATCCCGATGCCGTTGACCTGAACAGCGATGGTAATATTGACGATGCGGACAATCCCAACCCGCCCTATCCTGTTTATGCCGACCTTTCCACCGGTTCAACCGGCGAGGGGATAAAAAACATTGTTTGCCCGGGCAATGGTGCAGACATCATGACAGGCGCAACAGGTCGTTTTTTGAAATTATTGGATGATCCTGCCGATTACGCGACAACCTATTATAATGACCCCAGCGGGACGTCTGATGAATTGATCACTGTTGCCATTCAGCCGACCGTACAATCCCTGAACTGGAATGAAATGGCCCAACAGTTACAGGCCGAAGACAGTTGTTTGTATGAAACCGATACGGCAACAGGAAGCTGCGCGACCCAAACGTGTCTGACCTATTACATCAGCCGCCCGACTTGCTGATATCGGCATGATGATTTAAACGCCCCAGCAGTTCAGATGCGCGGGGCAGATCCTCAATCTTAAAACTTAATCCGCGGTTTTTACGTTTGACCGTATTCAAATGTATATGCAGCGTGAGGAGACGGTGTGCTTTTTGTGCAGTACTGGCCGAAACCTCGACATGGTCAACCTGACGATAGGGGACGCGCATGGTTTCCCGCAGAAAAAATTCGCCCGGCATATCCAGGTGATCCGGGTGGAGAACGATGGGGCAGGTTTTATAATTGATAAATTCAACCAAAAAGGGAAGGACGAAAAAAATCCCCAAGCTGGACGTCCAGATCACGATCCGCGAGGAAAGGGCCTGGCCGCCGACATCACCATATATAAAACGTGCAAGATCCGGGGTGAATAAAAGCATCAGTGCCAGCCAAACAGCTATACGGACAGGGTAGCGTGAAATTAGCACGCTCAACCGAAAGGATCTGTAAACCCGGGTTGCGGAATCAGGATGGCTCATAACGGTGGTATCGTTTCTATTCTTCTTGTGATGGGATTGAATTTTTCGGAAGGCGCGGATCAGTGTGTCCGTCATCCAGTTCCAAGTGGGCGCCTGTCGGCTGTGGTGCGGTTTGCGATACATCAGACAGCAACGGCGATGGTGTCATGGCGCGTTGCGTTGATGCTGTCTCAAGTTTAATATCTTGATCTGTGCGGGTCGGATCGTGTGCGGGTGTGTCAAGGTCGGCACGCAGGTCTTCAGGTTCTGTTTCGGGTGCGTCCGTCAAAACGTTATCGGTGGTTTCAAACGTATCTGTATTTTTGAAAATAACCGTTTCGAAAAAGTCCGTCAGGTCTCCACTCAGGCGTATGTTGCGGATTTTAAGGCCGCTAAACCGCTGGCCCGCCTCCAAAGCCATACCCGGGACGATAAACCAGATGTCGCCAACGCCATAACGGGCTTGAAAAATATTTGTCCGTTCGGCAATGTCAGCAACGTTTCTGTATAAAACGCGGCCGCGACGTCGAAAAATCAACCATTGGAAAGTCTGATATAACATGTGGTCGCCGTAAAATTTGCAGGCCGTGGCCGCCATATTGGCTTTGATCGTTTTATGAATATAAGGCGGAATCAAAACCAGTGACGCAACAAGAACCGCAAAAAAGCCGAGGCCAAACGGGATAATCCGTCCCAAACCCAGCATGATTGTCAGAAGTAAAATTAAGACGCCTCCAATCATGGTAGCGCCAAATATAAGAAGTGCCGAATATAACACGGTTTCCATTTTCAGGATGTTCGGGACATACGTCGGGCGTAAAACAAAACGTGCGGTGGGATGCTGGGATTTAGGTTTTTGTGGATTATCCATTCAATCGGTCATTGTTGAGGTGGGCACGCAACTGGCTGATGACCGGTCTATCCGTATCGAACGGCACCGAAACATAGCCTTGTTTTTCCAATTCGCTGATCATTAACCAAGCCTCTTTTTTACGGGCATTTTCTTCGTGGCTCTGTTCAACAATCATGCGCAGCGCATCCAGCGAAAGCTCCAGTTGATCGTGGCTCTCTGAGACAACATGATTTTTCCGGTTTTCTTCCTCATCAGGATAATGATGGACCAGATTTTCAAAATCCGGTG
>CAXGXG010000241.1:0-3129 GCA_964013525.1 uncultured Alphaproteobacteria bacterium
CGTATTGATGATCTGATTAAACCAATAGGAATCATTGGGTTTGCTTTTCCCGAAACGGTTCAAACCATATGTTTTTTGCCCCTGATCATGCAGCCGCTTGTTAATGAAGACGGCCGGCATTGAAATGAAAAATAACGCCACACCTAAACCCAACGTGATCAGTGTAAACAAAATACGAAACAATGGCTTGTTTTCGCCATATAACAGGAAATAGCCCAAAAAACCGACCAGCGATCCGACGGCCAGGGCAAATCCCAAAACAACCGCCCATTTGGCAGAAGTGGGATATTTTTTGATCAGCGGTTCAATCAGTTCAGACATGTTATCCCCGCAAGGTCGCACCGGTTTTCTTGGCAACCTGATCGACAATCTTTTTGCTAACCCCTTCCAGGTCTTTTTCTGTCAAAGTGTCCTTTGCCGGTTGTAAAACGACATTTACGGCAATCGATTTATGCCCGTCTTCGACCCCTTTGCCCTGATAAACATCAAAGACATCAACGTGAACAATCAGGTTTTTGTCCGCACTGGAAACGGCGCGAATGATATCTTCTGCCTTAACCTCTTCTTTGGTGATAAAGGCAAAGTCACGGTTTACAGGTTGCAGATCATGCAGCTCGATCACTTTAAAGGCATTGGATTTGTTTTTCGGCACAGGGATCTGCTCAACAAAAATCTCAAAACCGACAGCCGGTGTTTTGATCCCCATATCTTTAAGGACGCCCGGGTGCAAGGCCCCGAAACAGGCCAGAACATTCCGCCCCAGACGCAGGCTTGCTGCGCGTCCCGGGTGGTACCATGCGGGCACTTCATCCGTCAGTGGCAGACGTGATGCATCCAGGCCAAAGGCTTCACAAACGGCAAAGACATCCGCTTTGACATCATAAAAATCAACATCGCGGGCCGGGTTGCTCCAATGGCGCTCCTCGGCAGCACCGGTGCGCAAACCGGATGCCAATAAAATTTGCCCGTCAGCGGTTTGATCATGATAAACATGTCCGATTTCGAAGAACGCTGCATCAGGAAGGGCCTTATCCGTATTCTTTTGTGCATAACGCAAAAGGTTCGGCAGGATACTTGGGCGCATTTGATCCAGATCACTGGAAATCGGGTTTGTTAGCTGCAGTTGATCGGCCGCGCCCTTGTCATTGGCACCAAATAGCATGGCGGTATCACGGTCCATAAAGGACCAGGTCACCGTTTCATTCAAACCGCGGCCGGACATCAGGCGGCGCAATTTGGCGGCGCGCTGCTGCGTCACTGTTAATGGTGAACCGCTGTTCAGTGCAGGTCGCGGTAGGGAAACGGCCGGAATATTATCATAACCGTAAACGCGCAAAACCTCTTCCACCAGGTCGGCACGCCCATCCGCATCAATATCCGGACGCCAATGCGGTGCTGTCACCTGCCATGGTGATGATGCATCATCGACGTTGAACCCAAGGGCTGTCAAAATCTCTTTTTGGCGTGCATTATCAACTTTGATACCGCCTAATGTTTCTACACGTTTGGGATCATAGGAAACCGTCACACGCTGATCAGGGGCATCACCCGCCTTTTCAACACTGCCGGCATCGCCACCACAAACCTCCAAAATCATACGCGTTGCAAATTCCATCCCGGCAAATATAAATTCCGGATCAATGCCACGTTCAAAACGATAGCGTGCATCTGTAATAATGTTCAGGCCACGGCCCGCTTTGGCGATCACGGCAGGATCAAAATACGCACATTCCAGAATGATATCTGTTGTATCCTCATCAACGGAGGATCCTTCACCACCGACAATGCCACCCAAGCCTAGTAAGGATTTTTCATCGTAAATACCGACATAACCGGATGGAATATCTTCATAGGTTTTGTCGTTCAAAGCTTCCAGCGTTTCACCGCCTTTTGTCAATTTTACGTGGATGTCACCGTTCAACTTCTTGGTATCATAAACATGCAGCGGACGCGCAAACGACAGGGTCATGTAATTTGTAATATCAACCAGCGCCGAAATCGGGCGCAAACCCACGGCCTTTAGACGGTCTTTTAACCACTGCGGACTTTCCGTATTTTTCAGGCTCTTGATTTTACGGCCCAGAAACAATGGACAGGCCTGTTTGGCCGCATCATCAATGTGAATATTGATATCGGTTTCAAACGCACTGTCGACAGCAGAAAAATCGGGCGATTTCAATGTGCCCATGCCGGACGCTGCCAAATCACGTGCAATCCCGTAAACCCCTGTGGTATCGGGGCGGTTGGGTGTGACCTCAATTTCAATAACAGGATCATCCAGCCCCAAAACCTTGGCCGCAGGCGCGCCGATTTCGGCATCCTGTGGCAATTCAATAATGCCCTTGTGTTCATCCGACAGGCACAGTTCTTTTTCTGAACACAACATACCGTTCGATTCAACGCCGCGGATCTGAACCTGTTTTAACGTCATATCAATACCAGGAACATAGGTGCCGGCCGGCGCAAAAACACCTTTCATTCCCTGATGGCAATTGGGCGCCCCGCAAACAACCTGCAGCTTTTCCGTGCCCGTATCCACCATGGTCACATTCAATTTATCCGCATCCGGATGTTTTGTGCAGGTTTCAACATAACCGACAACATATCCGTCAAATTCCTTGGAACGGTCGATGACATCCTCAACCTCAATCCCCAGTTCGGTCAGGCGGGTGGTCACCTCTTGCAAAGTGGCATCCGTATCCAAAAACGTCTTCAACCATTTCATCGTAAATTTCATGATACTTATCCTTTGAATGTCTTGTTGGGCTGATCGTATGGGCCGAACTGATAATGTTTTAACCAGCGCTGATCCGGTTCGAAAAAGGCGCGCAGATCAGGAAATCCGTATTTCAACATGGCCAGACGGTCAAGTCCGGCACCGAATGCAAAACCCTGATATTCTTCCGGGTCAATACCACAGTTTTTCAGGACGTTGGGGTGAACCATGCCGCAACCCAGAATTTCCAGCCAGTCATCCCCCTCCCCCATAATCAGTTTTCCGCCACTGCGGTCACAGCCGATATCCAGCTCGGCAGATGGTTCGGTAAAGGGAAAATAATGCGGGCGGAAGCGCACTGGGAAATCATCCAGCTCAAAATAGGCTTTGATAAAATCAATCAAACAGCCCTT
>CAXGXG010000242.1:0-3090 GCA_964013525.1 uncultured Alphaproteobacteria bacterium
CCGCATGAGTATTGCAAACCCGCATCTGGAAAAAAACCTTCAGCACCGCAGCAGCGTATCGCCTGAGGCAGCAAAATTACGCCGCCGCGCAACAATGCTGAGTGTCTCGGTTGCGTCTGTATTGATTGTTGCAAAACTGATGGCCTATGTGCAGACTGAATCGGTCAGTATCCTGTCCTCTCTTTTGGATTCAACGTTGGACGGCGTAATCTCGCTAATTATGTTGTTTTCCGTCCGTGCAGCCATGACGCCTGCGGACAGTGACCACCGTTTCGGTCATGGCAAGGTTGAACCGCTGGCCTCGTTGGGGCAGTCGTTCTTTATTGGCGCGTCGGCATTCTTTTTGATGTTTGAAGCCTTTGCCAGGCTGGCAAACCCGGAACCCGTGAATGCCCAGCGGTTGGGGGTGGCGGTGATGGTCTTATCGATTGTTCTGACCCTTGTTTTGATCGCCTATCAAAGTTATGTTGTGAAAAAAACCAACAGTGTTGGCATTGCCAGTGACCGCCTGCATTATGAGGGGGATTTGCTGATGAATATCGGTGTTATCGCCGCCTTGTTTTTGACAGAATGGACCGGCTTAACCTTTTTTGACCCCTGTTTTGCCATTGTGGTGGCCGTCATGCTGATCAGCAGCGCATGGAAAATCGGCATGGAATCCAGTAGCTATTTAATGGACAAAGAATTGCCAGAAGCCGACCGTGAAAAAATCGAAACTTTGGTTACTTTGCATCCGGAAGTCTTTTCAATTCATGATCTGCGCACGCGTTCATCGGGTGTGCGGACTTTTATCGAATTTCATCTGGAAATGGATGGCAATATGACCTTGGGCGAGGCGCACGATGTGACGGAAGAAATTGAAATGTCATTGTATGATGCGTTCCCGACGGCTGAGGTTATGATCCATCAGGAACCGGCCGGGATTGATGATGACCGTCTGGATGACCGTATTGATGAAGATTACTGATAAGCCCAAATCCAGGGCTAGGGTCTGTTGAGAGCCTAAGGCTCGATAAGGATCCGCAAATTTAATCCGATACGGTGCCGCCACGCAGGCGTTCAAAAAAGCGTAAACCCCCATCAATAACATCATCAACGCCTGCCTTGATTTGGGCGGACAAAACGGTTTGACGGATCATGTCGGCGACGCCATCAATGCCATCTTTAAGCATGTCATCGATGATCATGGTTTCAATTTCCTCCCCATTTAAAAAAGGCGTGGGAAGGGTAATTGTGTATTCGGGCTTAAAATCCGGATAATCCTGCGCACGTGGATAGAGTGTTAGATTCTTTAAATGCAGTCCGCTTGGTTTCATATTAAAGGCGATATCTGAATGTGCAGCTTCATTGACCGTATGTATGCGGTCCAAAACATAGTCCAGATTGGTATCTTGAGTACCATCTTCTTTTCTGAGGTAGACTTTCATCCCCCGGACTTCAATGCGGGTCACAGGAATAGGGCGCGCTGACAGGTCCGAAGACGACAGACGAATTTCATCAATAACCATAAAATCACTGTTCCCGAATACGTCCGGATTTTGGATCCGCGCATTTCGGATTTTAACCGTATGTGATACGTACGAAACATTTACGTCATCGACGGTCACTGGCAGGTCAAAAATACGGCTGGCGGTGGTTTCAATTTCTGTTTGGGCGCGTTGGTTCATGATAAAGAATGCCACGCTCAAACCCGCAAACAGCCCGATTAAAATCAGGCTGATCGTACGTGAACTGGGAAACCTTATTCTTGGAAAATTCTTCATGTGTGAAAATATAGCACGCGGATGTTGGAAATCCTCATGAAAAAATCAGAGTTTTTTCATCGCCTCGTATTTGTCGAGGGCTTGCATCATCATCATATGCATGTCTGCCTGATGATAAGAAGATGCATTTGGTTCAGATGAAGTGGCGGATCCTGCCGCATTCATCTGAACCGCCTGCGAAACAGGAGTCAGTGGTGAGCCCGCGTTCTTTTGTCCGGCGTTCGATAATTCTGATCGAATACGTTCTCCCTCTTGCGAGGCTGTGGACAGTGGGGGTTCTGCTCCCGCAGTTTTGGCCATCATCGCATCAGATGATTTGGAGTGTGATGCGTGGGGCCTGTGATCTGCCGAAAATCCGTGTGTAGGATGTATGTGTGTAGGATCGGATCCCGGCAAATTTCGAATGTTCGTGTTGTTCTGTTGAGGCTTTGGGGGGGTGTTCCAGACAATATCGGTTTTTTGAATGGCAGCAGCCTTGTAATTGCCGCCGTCAAACGCCGTTTTTTGCACGGCCGTTTGAATAGGGGGGTGTTTTTTGCCGCCCACCATCGCCATGACGGATTCACCAATGTCGCCACCGTTCACATCTTCGGAAATGGCGTTTGCGACGCCAAAGGCGGCACCCACCGGTCCGCCGAATATGGCCCCGCCCAGAACGCGGGCAGGTGCCTTGATTTCATCGCCGGTGATGGCGCGGTAGGCGCTTGATATAATGGGGATATGTTGTAGCGGATTAATGATGTCTAAAAAGTCGAAAAACGAAAAATCACTGTCCGTTTTATCTGATGTAAAGCCGGTGCTTTCATTGCCATGTACGGCGCGTCCGGCCGTACGGCTGTTTGCATGGGGGTGTTCCCGGGCGGCATCTTGGGGGGAAGGGGAGTGAAGCGCCGCCCGGAACGTGTCCTGATCTTTAAAATTCTGTTGTGTGTTGTGACGGCCCTGCTGGAACGTATTCTCCTGCATCGTGGCCGAAGGGGGAGTTCCGGCCGGGGGGAGAGTTGATGCAGAATTTTCGTTCTGCAGCAGGGCGTCAAATTGAGATACAGCATTATGGGGGGAGGCTGTATCCGGGGTTAGTGCGGGCGCTGCATTGGGGGATGGGGGGGAGGTGCGCGCACCGCGTGTTAAATTCTGTTGAGAAGTCGGCGCGGTCACACCCGGAATAAAACCGGCTGTACGACTGCTGATATGTCCTGTTGTGTAAACTGACATGTTAACTCCTCTCGCCCTGAAGAGTTGCAAAGGGTGTGCCAGTTTTTATGGCGGGGAAGAAAAAAGCCTAGATTTCGATCTGGCAGGGGGCGCAACGGACGATATCATCATC
>CAXGXG010000243.1:0-3082 GCA_964013525.1 uncultured Alphaproteobacteria bacterium
CAAGGCCACACCCGTTAGCAATGCAAAACCATTGGCCCAATCCAATGGTCCGCCCGTATAGCCACGGCCCGTTACTTCAAAGCCTTGAATGAAATTACCCAGAATGATGCCCTGCATGACAGCTGCCAGCAATGATCCAAAATGAAATGCTCCATCCCATATCCAGCGCTTTTCTTTTGAGGCTTTGAACCTGAACTCAAAAGCAACCCCGCGAAAAACCAACCCCATCAACATAAATATTACCGGAAGATATAAAGCAGGCATAATGATGGCATATGCAACGGGGAAGGCTGCAAACAAACCGCCGCCGCCCAAAACCAGCCATGTTTCATTACCATCCCAAAACGGCGCAATCGAATTCATCATTTTACTGCGACAGTTGTTTGATGGTGCGAAAGGAAATAAAATACCCACCCCTAAATCAAAGCCATCCAAGACAACATAGAGAAAGACTGCGGTTGCAATCAAAAGCCCCCAAATAAGCGGCAAGTCAAGCCACATAGAAAAATCAATCATTTCCACTTCTCCTAATCTTTCGTCACTTCACGCGCAACAGACTTCTCCATACTATGGTCGTAATATCCTTTTTCATCGTTTCCGATCAAGGAAGGACCTTTTCTGAAGACTTTGAACATGTAATAGACACCTGCGCCAAATATAATTGAATAAACAATTACAAACGCTGCCAGTGAAATCGCCACCTGTTCCGCAATCACAGGTGATATGGACTCTGCCGTTTTAATCACACCGTAAGCCGTGTAGGGCTGACGACCAACTTCTGTGACGAACCAGCCTGCCAATAACGCAATAAACCCACTCGGCGCCATAACAAGGCACCAGCGATGAAATAATTTATTTGTGAATAACGTTTTGCGCCAATGCAAAAAGGCCGCCATAAAGCCCGTTAAAATCATAAGTACGCCCAAGCCGACCATAACACGGAAAGACCAGAACACAATTGCAACAGGCGGACGCTCATCAGCTGAGACGCTTTTTAATCCGGGCACTATACCTTTTACATCACCTGTTAAAACCCAACTAGCAAGCCCGGGAATTTTTAATTCGTAATCATTGCTTTCCGTTTTTTCATTAGGAACGCCAAACAATAATAGTGGAATGTTGCTTCCCTCTTCCCAGTTACCCTCCATCGCGGCAACCTTAATCGGCTGATGCTCTAATGTATTTTCACCATGTGCATGGCCAATCAGCATCTGTAATGGCGCGACAAAAAACGCCATCAACATAGCCATTGTCATCATGACTTTGGCGTGTTCTTTAAACTTCTTTTTAATAAAGAAATAAGCCGCAACGCCGCCAACACAGAAAGCGGTTGTCAAATAAGCTGCCGTCACCATATGAAATAACCTGTACGGAAAGGATGGATTGAATATAATTTCCATCCAACTAGTCGGATATAGCAAACCATCGTCTCGAATTTCAAAGCCCTGTGGTGTTTGCATCCAGCTGTTCGCCGACAAAATCCAAAAAGCTGAAATTAATGTACCCACTGCCACGATCAATGTAGCGATGAAATGCATACGCTTGCTAACACGTCCCCAACCAAATAGCATAATCCCCAGAAAAGAGGCCTCAAGGAAGAAGGCGGTTAATACTTCATACCCCAGTAGAGGGCCGATAACATTACCGACTTTATCGGAAAAAACCGACCAATTCGTCCCGAATTGATAGGACATTACAACGCCAGATACTACACCCATACCGAATGCAACAGCAAAGACCTTAATCCACATTCGGTATATTTCCTGATATACATTCTTCCCAGTTCTTAGCCATAAACCCTCTACCACTGCTAACCAACTAGCCAAACCGATAGTAAAGGCCGGAAAAATAATATGAAAAGATATTGTAAAGGCAAATTGGATTCGAGCCAAAAGTACAGGATCTAGATTTAAAAATTCAACCATAGCGCCGTTAAAACCTTATTTTCTTTATATGACCTTTTAAATTTGACATGTTTATAACATTTTTACTCGCACTGAAAAAGCCAGCATTACCTTTAAAGATTAATTTGTTTACTTACACATGATATGATCAATTCTTTTGGCGTGTATATTAAAAGTTAAAACCACTTTTTTAAAAAAATAAAACCTCTTTATTTTTGATCGTATCCGCCAAAGTATATTTATTCATCGTATTGATAAAACTACGGGCCGCTTCGAACAAATAGTGTTTCAGTTGACATGCTCCAGTAATGCGACAGGTGTTTGTCTTTGAATCAAAACATTCGACAAGGTTCATATTCGGCTCCAATTCCGATATTAATACACCCAGCCTTAGTTTTTCTGTTCCATTGGCTATTTGTATACCGCCGCCCTTGCCTTTTAATGTTTCTATATAGCCCAACTGAGACAAGCGATGCACCACTTTGACCAAATGGTTGCGCGATATACCGTAATGTTCTGATATTTCTTTTACGCTTGATAACCGTTCTGTATGTGAAGCCAGATACATTAATGATCTGAGGCTATAATCGGTAAACCGGGTTAACTGCATTTTCTCACCAAAAAACTGTTGTAATAAAAAACTGATTATAATATATATTATAAATACATATTATAAAAGGAGTTTTCAGCATGCTTTCCCAAAAAACTATTGATATCGTGAAATCCACCGCCCCCATTCTTCAAGAGCATGGCGAAACCCTAACCAAGCATTTTTATAAACGTATGTTCTCACATAACCCTGAAGTCGCACCCTATTTCAATCCTGCCAATCAGGCTGAAGGAACCCAGCAACGTGCTTTGGCAGGAGCGATCTGTGCCTATGCAGCCAATATCGACAATCTGGAAGTTTTGGGCGGCGCAGTTGAACTTATAGCGCACAAACACGCATCCCTAATGATAAAACCGGAGCATTATCCGATTGTAGGCGAAAACCTTCTGGCTTCAATTCGAGAAGTATTGGGCGATGGGGCAACTGAAGATGTCATCAATGCATGGGCCGAGGCCTATGGCTTTCTGTCTGAGATTTTAACGGGACGTGAGAAACAGATTTATGCAGAAAATGCCGAAAAGACCGGCGGATGGGAAGGCTTTAGAAAATTTAAGGTTGCACGTAAGGA
>CAXGXG010000244.1:0-3078 GCA_964013525.1 uncultured Alphaproteobacteria bacterium
TGAAAAATCCCAACATAAAAACCGGGCCAAGGCGATGACAATTCTGCGCGCGCGCCTTTACGAGGCTGAACGTCAAAAGCTTGCGGATGAACGCGCGGCCAACCGCAAGAGCCAGGTGGGCAGTGGCGACCGGTCAGAGCGGATCCGTACATACAATTTTCCACAAGGCCGCGTGACCGATCACCGTATTAATTTGACCCTTCATAAACTGGACAAAGTTTTGACAGGTGAAGCGCTTGATGAAATTGTCTCTCCGTTGATCGCAGAAGATCAAGCCGAAAAACTGGCCGAACTGAGCTGGTAGGTTAAAGAAGGTTAAGGGCAGGCGCTTCCGCCATTTACGATGGTAACATCTGCCCAGCTGCAGGTACTAGGGTTAACCGCACCCAATTCTACTGCACAGTTCCCGTTTGACAGGTCTGACGCGTGTAAAACTTTCTCGCCTGCCGCGCTATAGCTTTGGCGGCAATAGGGAAGACCCAGATGCCCACCATGTTCATGGCTGACACAATCATTTGAAACCATTCCCCCAGTCTCGTAGTTTACAACATAGCTGTCAATAGTGCCGCATGCGGCCGCAGATGTCTGGCACGTTGCGGACGGTGTGCCGCCATCCAAACCTGCGCATGTCCAAGAATAGGGGCCTGAGCCTGTCACCGCACTTGCAGTTCCTTTTGCACACAACTCCGTCCCGGTATCTGTCGGGGCAGTGGAGTGGCTCTGGCCATTCGCGTCCCCACAGACACCATCCTGCGCAGGCGGGTTCACTGTTGCCTGATGGCAGGCACGAATTTGTACCGGATAGCACGCGGGCTCAACCGTGATAAAAGGCGGATGGCTATTTAAAAACTGTTTAAAATCTTTGAAAGGGCTTGCGCCGTTAAGTGGGCCTGATGGCATCATCAGGGATTTGTTGACGACATCCGCCGCATGGGCGGAATCCCTTTTGATATACCGCAGGCGATCAGGTGCTGTCACATCTGAAGGTGCCATGCGTTGATATTCAAAGAAAACCGAAGCATCGCGGGGGATCGCAAACATATCATCGCCCGTATCGCCCCCAATCACGGGTGAGCCATCATAATTAATTGTGCAAAACTCTTTATCGGCAGGGCTTGCTGGTGTGCAATTGCTGTAGGGCTGATAGGATATCCCCGCATCCTGGCCGGTCATGCCATCCGCGCCGACGCAAATTTCATTTTTGGTTCCGGCGTAAAAGCAAACATCCAGCTGCTGCCAGCAATTCGTTGGTGCCGTTGCCTGCCAGCCGCCCTGATCCGGATGCTGGGGCAGGCCAATACATTCAATGGTCGTATCCGCATAATTTGGAATAAAGTTTCTGCAATCAACATCGGCTTGTTGACAGATTGCGATATCGGAGGTTGTGGCACTGCCGCTCATCCGAATGGTTGTGCCTGCCCTGTGATATTCACTTGAATTGACAGCCAGTCCGGTTGAAAAGCTTTGCACGGTCTCACCGGCATAAGCAGGCATCATGAAAAACAGTAATGAACAAAGGCCGTAAAGAATGCCAGCGAAAAGCGAAGGGCTATTAAAAACAAATCTGCTCATAATCCCAGGTGCTCTCCATGTCTTCTCATAAAGGTGAGGTGAGCATATATGCCCACCTCTTTCTAAACCTTCTTAGTTTGGCCCGGCTGGTCCGCCAGCTTCACACATCCCGCCGACTTGACCATCATTCACCACACTACCGTTGTTGCAACGGTACTGATATGTGCGGCTTCCGTAAGATCCTGGAGGACATGGGATTGTATTGTTCCATGTGGCGCCATTTAGGTATTGCGTACCGTTATATGTACACATGCCTGGTGGCGTTCTCGGGCGTCCGCAAGACGCATCCGCGGCACCTGGTTGACCGCTACAGCTCCACTGCCATACGCCATTCGGACTTGCTCCACTGTTAAAGGTCACGCTGGATGCGCCACCAATCGAACAAAGATTGCTGGACGGTGCAGTATCCGTGTAGGAGCCACTGGATGCGATTCCGCAACGGCCATCGGCAGGTGGCGGCGGGCAGTTACCACCAACTGTAGAGCGCATACGTCCGTCAAAGCCAATAAAGGCTGCATCATTACAATTTGCCTTACCCAAACGCTGTGTAATACAAACGCGGTTGCTGGTGCTGTTTGCAGCAGATGTTCCACACTGTGGTGGGTAGGTCCCGCCATTCATATTTTTCATCTGATCGGACATCCGCATTTCTTGATAACAACCATCGCCAACCCAACCATCCCAGTCAATAAGACGTGTTTCGGCACCGTACGGGCCTGGAGACCCGTTTGAACAACGTCCTGCCGTGCAAGAGCGCGTTCCACAGGTCCATGCCCAGGTTGAACTGTTCGGTGATGAAATTGCGCTGGCTGCACCTGCATCACATAATCCAACGTTTGTCAGGGTTCCTGAATCCGCAGTTGTCCAATGTTGTGCCGGGCCACATGTTCCTGTGACAGGTTTTGCCAATGAACAGGTACCAGAGTTGTTGCCACCGTTTTGTCCATCACAACGCCATCTGTATTCAGTCGACGTATCTGCAATTGCACCATCATTCGACGCACCGGCTGAACAGGCATTACGTGTCGAGTTGTTACACACACCGTTTACAGGGCTTGGCGGTTTCGCCAGTGAACAGGTACCAGAGTCGTTACCACCATTTTGTCCATCACAACGCCATCTGTATTCTGTCGATGTATCCGCAATTGCACCATCATTTGGGCTACCGGCAGAACAGGCATTGCGTGTTGAATTGTTACACACACCATTTACAGGAGTTGGTGGCTTGGCAAATGAACAGGTACCGGAATTCGCACCACCATTTTCACCATCACAACGCCATCTGTATTCTGAAGATGTATCTGCAATTGCGCCATCGTTCGGGTTACCCGCGGAACAAGCGTTGCGTGCAGAGTTGTCACATACACCGGCCACGGATGGCGGCGGCTTGGCAACAGAGCAGATGCCGGAGTTGTTACCATAGTTCTGACCATCACAGCGCCATCTGTATTCACTTGCTGTGTCGGCAACCGCGCCATCGTTTGCTGTACCGGCAGAACAGGCATT
>CAXGXG010000245.1:0-3053 GCA_964013525.1 uncultured Alphaproteobacteria bacterium
GTAACGTAGAAGGTCTCGGCAGTGATCTGCCCGAATTGATTTTACGTGTTTTTATCCTTGATCCTGAAGTCTGCGTGGAAATCAACCGCATGGCGGGTCTGCCGGCAAACCCCACTTTGAATTTAACCGGTCAAACCGAATATAGAGCCGTTGGTGATTTTACCGCATCTTTAACCGCTACCGATGCCTGGACTTTTGACGGGGACCTTGCCGGCAAGAACCAATTTTGCGCAGGCGATCCGGCCAGCTATCATATGGTGGTTTTGGCAAGGTAAACGCGCCGAAATATCATGCGCGTTTAATACCTTCCTGTTCCAACAGCATCTTGCGTGAGAGTTTACCAACCGGCGTTTTCGGCAGTTCCTGATCGCGAATAATAATTTTGCGTGGCAGTTCAATCGGCGACATCAACGGTTTTAAGAATTCTTTCAATTCATCCGCGTTGATTTTGCGTCCCGCGCGTGGTTTGACCCACGCCCAGACGGTTTCACCACGTTCTTCGTCCGGCACACCGGCAACGATGCATTCTTCAACATCTTTATGCTTGTAAATCTCATCCTCGACCTGGGTTGGATAAACATTATATCCGCGCACCAGAATCAGATCTTTGATCCGGTCAACCAGTGTGACATAGCCATCCGCATCCATAATCCCGATATCGCCCGTATGAAGGCGGCCGCCCTTTAAAACATTATCGGTTTCATCCTGCTGATTGTAATAGCCTTTCATCACTTGAGGACCACGGATACAAACCTCACCCTTTTCGCCGAACGGCATCAAAGTTGTCTTGTCCTCCGCATCGACGATTTCGATGACGGTTTGTGGCAACGGCAGGCCGATTGTACCGATGCGGATGTCGCCGCGCACGGGGTTACAGGTGGCAACCGGTGAGGATTCTGTCAGGCCGTATCCTTCAGACAGCCATTTACAGCCGGTCTTCTCGGTAAAGCGGTTTTTAACCTCTTTTGGCAATGGTGCACCGCCGGAAATGCAATATTTCAAAGATGAAAAGTCATAATGGTCGATCTTGTCATGTTTGGCCATGGCATTGTAAATGGCGGGAACACCGGCAAACAGATCAGGCTTTTCCTTGTCCACCAGTTTCAGGACACGTTTCAGTTCAAAATTCGGCTGCAGCAAAATGCGCATCCCCTGATAAATCGACATGTTCATAATTGCCGTCATGGCAAAAACATGGAAAAACGGCAAAACGCCCACCATCGATAATTGACGGTTGGGGTCAATCAACGGCCCCACCCACAGTCCGACCTGCGCAGCATTGGCATAGATGTTTTCGTGCGTCAGCATCGCACCCTTGGGGCGGCCTGTTGTGCCACCGGTATATTGCAAAACGGCAACATCATTGACCGGATCAATCTGTGGTGCCTGATAGGTATGGTTCGTTGATCTAACGTGATCGAAACTGACAATGCGATCATCATCCATATCAAGCTTGGCAAGTTCCTTGCCCTTGAACAGCTTAAACAGCAGGCTTTTCGGGAATGGCAGAATTTCGGTAAAGGGGCAAACCACAAGGGTTTTCAGGCGCGTGCTTTCCAACAGATTGACCACCTTGTCACACAACAGCTTGAGGTCGGCGGTGATCATGATATCGGTTTCGCTGTCTTCGATCTGGTGGTGGAGTTCTTTTTCCGTATAGAGCGGATTGTAATTTACAACCGTGCCCCCTGCGCGCAGAACCGCATAATAAAACCAGACAGTATAGGGCGTATTGGGTAAAAACAGGCCGACATGAACGCCTTTTTTGACGCCCATGGCCTGCAAACCGGTGGAGAGTTTTTCAATGACATCCATACTTTCGCCATAGGTATATTCCTTGCCCAAAAAGTTCAGGAACGGACGTTCAGCATAACGTTTGGCACGGTCGGCAAAAAACGCCGGCAAAGATACGGGCGCAATATCGGCATTCCAATCCACACCGTCCGGATAATTGTTCAGCCAAACATGTTTTGTGCTGTCTTGTGTCATATCAAATCCCCATTTGTAACTATAGCTCCATATTTAAGGGTAGAGCATTTTGGTGAAATTAAAATAAAAAAAGACCGATCCGGGGGTGAAGCGGATCGGTCTTTGGTTTTGAATTTCAGGCCCGGGTTTGGAGAGAGAGGGTGAGAGAGGGACCTGAATTCGGGTTAAAAAGTTTAGAACGGAAAGACAACGTCAAAGAATTCTTGTCCGTATCTTGGTTTCTGTGCGTCGCTGATGTGTCCGCGACCGCCATAGGCAATTCGTGCCTCGGCAATTTTTTCATGGCTGATGGTATTGTCGCTTTGAATATCTTCGGGGCGAATAATACCGGCAATTTTCAGTTCGCGCAGTTCATAGTTAACGCGCACTTCCTGACGGCCATAGATGACCATGTTACCGTTCGGCAGGACCTGCGTCACCATGGCGGCGACATCAAAATCAATTTCTTCTTCACGCTCGACCGATCCTTCGCCGGCAAAGCCGCTGGTGGATCCCAGGTCAACAAAGTTGCCTTCGTCGTATGATCCGGGCAGGACCTTGGCCAAATACTGCTCATACCCCAGGACGTTCGGAAGGTCGATCCCTTCGGATCCTGACCGCGTACGGCTGGTTTCATTTTCCAGTTCCGCGGCGTCGCTGATGGCGATGTTTACGGTCAGGATGTCACCCACCTGGCTGGCGCGCTGATCCTTGAAAAAGGTCTGGCGTTCGGCTTGCCACAAAGAATTGGGTTTTCTGACCTCAACCGCCTGATTTGGCATCGGCAGGCTGACCGGTTGGTAATCTGGCTGGTAAATCGGGTTTTCCAGTTTTGTGAATTCAGGCTCCTTACCGATATTCGAAATGCGTTCGGCGGTGCCGCATGCGCTGAGGCTAAAGCTTAGCGCTGCAATCATCATTAGTTTTTGTGTCTTGTTTTTCATGTTCTCTCTCCTAGTTTTTTCCACTTTGCAAACATCACCCAATGTTTACAAAATCCTCTCTCTTACTTTCAGATGCGGTTCACATCCAATTCGATTTCCGCACGCTGTGTCCCTGTTACCTGGGCATCAACTGTGCGTTTT
>CAXGXG010000246.1:0-3037 GCA_964013525.1 uncultured Alphaproteobacteria bacterium
GGTTTCGCCATCGCCGCTAATTTCTTTAACCTCAACCACGCCGGCATTCGGCAGGCCTTCTGGCACGACATAGGATTTGCCGGAATTTTTCTCAATCTCGCCATCATCGACAAGTTTGCGCAAGGTCTTTTTCAACCATTTGCGGTCATCACCGGTAATCTTAAAATGATTGGCGATTTCCCGGCGCGTTAACGGGGCGCCGTTTTCATCAACTAATTGAACAATTTCTTTTGGATCGGGAAGGTGGTGGCTCATATCTATGCTAACGGGCAAGTGGGAGGGGGGTTCAAAATTATATTTCAATTATAACATGTTTTTAAATTTCGCATGCAGAAAAAAACCCCGGTGGGATACCGGGGCTTGTTGTTCCGATGAAATCAGCTGTCTGATTTCTTTTTGGCCGGCGCTTTTTTCTTGGCCGTTTTCTTCTTCTTTGTGGCCGTTTTCTTCTTTGTTGCAGTCTTTTTCTTGGGCGCGGCTTTTTTCTTTTTCTTAGGGCTGCCTTTGGCTGCTTTTTCTTTTATCCATTCAAGCGCCATTTCCAACGTCACATCATCAATTTCCGTACCCTTGGGAATAGTGGCATTGGTCTTATTGTGTTTCACATATGGGCCGTAACGACCGCGGTTCACAGTGACCGGGTTTTTATCATCAGGATGCTCACCCAATTTTTTCAATTCACCAAAACCGCCCTTGGACTGTTGGGCGATTAAATCCACTGCACGGTTCAAGCCGATGGTCAAAACACCATCGGGCTCATTCTTGGGGATGGATTTAAATTTACCATTATGAACCAGATATGGGCCGTATCGGCCGATACCGGCTTTGATCATCTCGCCTGTTTCCGGGTGCGTTCCCACTTCGCGCGGCAGGCCGACCAGCTGTACAGCTTTGTCCAGATCAATCTCGTCAGGGTCCATGCCTTCCGGGATGGTTGTGCGTTTGGGCTTTGGTTTTTTCGGTTTTTTCGGTTTGCCGTTTTTACCGATTTCCGGTGGCGGGGCCTCTTCGGCTTCCATTTCAACATACAAACCATAGGGCCCGCGTTTGATACTGATGGCACGTCCGGTTTCCGGGTGCAGACCCAATTCTTTGGGCCCGGCATCATCGGGGGCACTGTCATTTCCATCAAGGGCCATAAAGGGGCGTGTAAATTTACAATCAGGATAATTTGAACAGCCGACGAATGCGCCGAATTTTCCGATTTTCAATGACAATCGTCCATCATCACAGGTCGGGCATTTTCGTGGATCTTTTTTTCCTTCAGGATCTTTGGGGAATAAATGCGGAGCCAGGTCTTCATCCAAGGCATCAATCACATGCGTGATGCGCAGCTCTTTCGTGTCATCAACTGCCTTGTGAAATGCTTGCCAGAAATTATCCAGAACCACACGGTAATCCGCATCTCCGGCCGAGATTTCATCCAGCTGGTTCTCAAGGTTGGCGGTAAAGTCGTATTCGACAATGTTGCTGAAAAAGTTCTTCAAGAAAGCGACAACCAGACGGCCCCGGCTCTCAGGCACAAAGCGTTTTTTATCCAAAACCACGTAATTGCGGTCCTGCAACACTTGAAGGATTGACGCATAGGTTGATGGACGGCCAATACCCATTTCTTCCATCATCTTGACAAGAGATGCCTCGGAATAGCGGGGTGGGGGTTGCGTAAAGTGCTGGTTCGGGGTGACCTCTTCGGTTTCCAGCTTGTCATCAACGTTGAGTTTAGGCAGTCTACGGTCGTCCTCGTTCGCGGCGCGGGCGTCTGTTTCATCGTCGAAACTTTCCCGATAAACGCCGTAAAAACCTTCAAAGACAACAATTGACCCTGTTGCGCGCAGGTTAAAGTCCTTTTTGTCCCCTTCAATGTCAACGGACACCTGATCCATGACCGCACTTTCCATTTGGCATGCCAGGGTGCGTTTCCAGATCAGATCATACAATTTGGCCTGACCGTCATCCAAATAACGCGACATTTCCTCGGGCGTACGGGTGATGTCGGTTGGACGGATGGCTTCGTGTGCTTCCTGTGCGTTCTTGGCTTTGGATTTGTAAATGCGCGGCGAGTCCGGCACATATTTTTTGCCGTATTTGCGACCAATGTAGCCGCGAGCGGCGCTGATGGCATCCTTGCTGAGGGTCACGCCATCCGTACGCATATAGGTAATCAGACCAACGGTTTCCCCGCCGATATCAATTCCCTCATACAGTTTTTGGGCGGTGCGCATGGTTTGCGTGGCAGAAAAGCCCAACTTGCGTGATGCTTCCTGCTGAAGGGTCGAGGTGATGAACGGTGGTGACGGATTGCGGCGTACCTGTTTACGCTCAATATTCTCAACTTTGAGCTTTTGCGTTTCAATGCGCTGAACCAATTTTTTCGCATCCGCCTCCGTATTGATATCCATTTTATCAAGGCGGTTGCCGTCAACGGCCTGCAGGCGTGCAGTAAAGCTTTTGTTTTCTTCCGTATGTAACAAAGCCTCAATCGACCAGTATTCTTCGGAATTAAATGTTTCAATTTCTGTTTCGCGTTCGCAAATAATGCGAAGGGCAACAGATTGTACACGGCCTGCTGATTTGGCACCGGGCAATTTACGCCACAATACAGGTGACAGGTTAAATCCAACCAGATAATCAAGCGCGCGGCGCGCAAGATAGGCTTCAATCAAATCATTGTCGAGGTCACGCGCATTTTGAAAGGCAGCTTGAACCGCGCTTTTGGTGATTTCATTAAAGGTTACCCGTTTCAGCGCAACTTTATCTGCAATCTTTTTGTTTTTTAAAACTTCACGAATGTGCCAGGAAATGGCCTCTCCCTCACGATCCGGGTCAGTCGCGAGGTATACGGTTTTTGACTCTTTGGCCAAATCTAAAATTTCTTTAACAGGTTTTTTTGCGCGTTCTCCCATTTGCCAATCCATCGCAAACCCTTCATCGGGGCGGACGGAACCGTCCTTGGGCGGTAAATCACGGATATGACCGAAGCTGGCAATGACTCTGTAATCCGGCCCAAGGTATTTGTTGATCGTTTTGGCCTTGGCGG
>CAXGXG010000247.1:0-3031 GCA_964013525.1 uncultured Alphaproteobacteria bacterium
GCTCAAAATCCTGCGGCTCGACCGCGCGTTTTGTATATTGACCTGTTTTTTTATACTGCTTCAGCCAGTATCTGTGTAGACGCGGTGAAAGTGAATGTTCAACAGGACAGCCGATAATGCAGGATTTATTCATGGGGTTTGCCCCTTTTGTTTTTGTCTTCACGTTTTCGGTTCAGAAGCGCCAGAATCTCGGCCGCGGTCTCCTCAATCGATCGGCGCGTTACATCAATAACCGGCCAGCCCATTTGGGTGTAAAAGCGGCGTGCCTGTTTGACCTCGTCCTCAACCTTATCAATGTTCAGATAATCGGTTTCATCCATCTGGCCGATCTGGCGCAGGCGGTTGCGACGGATTTCAATCAGCCGGTCGGGGGTTTCGGTCAGCCCGACAAACATCGGGGATTTCAAGGTTTTGACCGCATCGGGCAGGGGGATTCCCGGCACGTACGGAATATTGGCGGCTTTAACCCCACGGTTGGCCAAATAAATACATGTGGGGGTTTTTGATGTACGCGATACACCCACCAGAATGACGTCCGCCTCGTCCAGGCTGCGACCGGTTTTTTGACCGTCATCATGATGAAGGGCATAATCAACCGCATCCATGCGGGCGAAATATTCCTCGTTCAATGTGTGCTGTAAGCCGGGTTCCGCTTTGGATTTTTCACCGTAAAATGAACTGAACGCTGTCAAGACAGGTTGCATGATGGCGATACAGGGAACGCCGATCGCCTCACACGTTTTGACCAGCTGATGGGACAGGCTGTCATCAACCAGCGTATAAAAAACAGGCCCCGGTTCCGCACGGATGCCGTCCACGGCACGCTTGAGCTGGCGTTCATTGCGGACCAGATTCCAAAGGTGTTCCTCGGGGTCGATATCATTAAACTGCGCCAAGCAGGCCTTGATAATCGCATTCAATGTGCCGCCGGTGGAATCGGAAATCAGGTGAATATGTTGATTGTCTTGCATTGTCATGCGGCCAGATTACCACCCACCATTGTTCTTGCCAAATTGAAACTGACAAACCCCTGTTCGTTTGGCCCGTATGAATGGCCCGAAGTTGGTTTTAAGCCGTATTTTTTTCAGGCGTTTCTTTACATTTTCATCAATTCCAATTACAATCCGCCTTATGAAAAATGATAATCCATTTGCGGATACGGATCAGCCTAAAATTGACGCGGTTTTACAAGAGCTGCGAAAAACCCCGTGGGGGGTTCAAATCGACGATTGGTTAAAGGATCATGATATAGAAATCGTTCTGGCCACCAAAATTGACGAGGATACCGGCGGGTTTGTGGCCTATCCATATGATAAAATCACACTCAATGCAGGGTCCAGCGTGACAAATATGATGTTCGCACTGGTGCACGAGGCGCGTCATTTGTGGCAGGCGCGCGCCTTGGCAGAATTTGGAACAGGCGACCGCCTTTGCCTGTACGGACATTTTGCGGCCAATCCGTTTGCCCTCTATATTTTTAACCGTGTGGTCGAGGCGGATGCCTTTTCCTATCAACACACATTTTTGGTGGATTACCTGACACGCGTCCCTGGACACAGACGCGTTCATTTGACAGATGTAAACTATAAAACCTTTAAGGCGCTTGATTGCGACCAGCTGAATATCAATGTCAGTGATATCAATATGTTGATGCAGCATCGCAAAACAGCCTTTGACGCCTTTTTTGAGAGTACAAAGTTAATGCAGGGATACGATTCATCGCGCAGGAAAGTTTTTGTCAAAGACTGCGTCGATGCGTTGTTGCTAGGCAACCGCGGGTTCTTTCAAAACTTAACCGGCGGCGGCCCCGTTCCCGTTTTACAAGAAGACATGCTGGAAAAAATGGGCGCGTCCATGTGCTCAGAACTGAACAGTGGCAATTTCCTTACCAATGCCGCAGGCCGCGTGGATTTAAAGACATCTTTTACGGCGTGCTTTCAAAAGAAAGACCGTGTCCGCCTGAAACGTGCCATGAAGCTGCCGGGCGCACGCCAGGCCAACCGTTACGCACGAAAAGACGGTCGCATAGAAAGGCTGATTTCATGGAAGGCTTAAATGCTACATTATTGTCCCAAGATTCTCAAGAACGTCTCCAGCGGATCCGATCCCTTTTGTGTCAGGTGCCGACAGGGCAGAAGATGTTGTCATGGTTGGATGATCATGGCAACAACATCCATATTGTTGATACGATGCCTGGCTGTGATGGAATGGTGCCTGAAAAAATGCCCTTGGGCATGGTGCCGTTTGACGGTGGTGAAATTTTTCTAAATGCCTGTGAAACGGACGTGCGTTTGGCCATCGTCTTGGCGCATGAAGCGCGCCACGTCTGGCAACACAATCAGCTTGCAAAGGGAGATGGTCACCCATTTGGGGGTGGTATGTTGTCGCGCTTTGTCGACAATCCGTGGGCTTACAGCATCATGGCCCGCTTTATTGAGGCGGATGCCGCATCCATGGAATATATGCTGATTCAGGAATTGATCGGGCAAACCGGGCTGGATCACGGGGTTCAGCGTATGAAGCTGGGGGACAGTGTTGTTGCGGGATTGGTGAAATTCGGATTGGGTGCGTCAGACACAACGCCCAAAGCCGCCCAACGCAAATATGTTTTTGACCGTTTTTTCCAAAATGACCGCTGCACGAAATATGATGAACACTATGTACAAAACACTGTTCGGGGCGCGTTGTTTAATGTTTTTAGGGGGCTTGACCGACGTTTAACGCCGGATGTATTGCGCCGCGATCATGCCCTTATGGAACAGGATATCCTGATGTTGGGCCGTTGCGCATGGGGGGAGCAGGACGGTGACAATTATCTGACCGATCCACAAGGCGGTTTTGATATGAATGCGCATTACACAAGCGGGTTTTCCAAACGCCTGAAGCGTCGTTTCAATGCCCTTGCCTTAAACCCCGGATGCCGTGGATTAAATACCTATGTTCGCCAAAACGGCCAAAAACAAAAATTGATTTCCAGATAGAATCCCCGTAATAATCACCCCATGACTGATATGATAAAAACAGATGCCAT
>CAXGXG010000248.1:0-3009 GCA_964013525.1 uncultured Alphaproteobacteria bacterium
TCATATTCTTTATTTCAGTCATGGTCCGTTCCTTTATCTCATTTGACGCTCAAGGATACCCGAAAGCCCATTTCTTATAAATCATTTTTTAGCAGTCGCGCCCTGAACAGAAACGGAACTTTCCATAGCATTGTGCGTATGTATTTGCAGAAAAGAGGATCACATGTTTAAAAAGTCAGCCTTATTTGCATTGTTTATGTCTGTCACCCTTGTAGCACCCGCCTATGCGGCGATTGACGGCGTCTACGAAAAACAGTATTCGCACAATACAGAAATGCTTGATGACAGCGGTCAGATCATGGATTCAGAGCAAGTGTTTGATGACGAATTTCATGACCTTGAGCCTGGTACTGAGTTACAACCCAGCTATTCAGAATTGGGCGGGATTGATTATTTTGAAGAAAATCAATTGATCCATATGTATAAACTAAATGAAATGATCAGCCTTTAGAATTTACTGATTTTATCCGCTGTGTAGGTTGGAACAGGAAGTTTATACTTATCCAACCAACTCAATGCCAAATCCTTGGCCTTATCACATGACATCATGTGACCCGGAGAGACAAAAATCGGCTTTACTCCCTCACGACTTCGCAAAACCCAGCCAATATGATCGGATTTGTTCGTCAAACGACTTGCGTCTCCTTTCGACTCCCCAACATTATCGTACTGCCCCCACAAGCGTGTTTTGGCAATGCCCATGCTGGGTATGTTTGTATGCAAACCCAAGTGTGTGGCAATCCCCATCTGTCTGGGGTGGGCAATACCTTGGCCATCAACCATCAGAATATCGGGGCGTATCTTAAGGACGGACAAAGCCTTGAGAATTACGGGCATTTCCCTGAATGACAAAAGCCCTGAAATATAGGGGAATTCGGTTTCATCGTACGCAATTGCCGTTTCAATCAACCTATGGTTCTTTACGCTAAAAACCGCAACAGCGGCCTTGCTTAAACCTAATTTTGGTGCATAACCAACATCTATACCTGCAATATATTCCTGCCCCACCTTCGCATCCACAAGGCGAATTTGGCTTTTCAACGTCTTTTGAATTTTGACCGCATCAGCTGAGTCCTTGGGCCGCTTGAAAACAGGATATCTATGAACTGGACAATTCATTTAAGACCCCCGTAAGCAGGTCGGGCAAATCTGTCGCGGTCAATCCACGTCCAAACTGTTCCGCAGCCCGGCTGTGAATCCAGACCGCGGCGCATGACGCCCGGAACGTATCCATGCCCTGCCCCACCAAACCGGCGATAACACCGGTAAGAACATCACCCGTACCTGCCGTGGCAAGATATGGCGAACCGGATTGATGTTTTACAACCCGATCGTGGGCAGCGATAACGGTCTCAACACCTTTATGCACAATAACCGCGCCCGTCCTGTCTGCCGCCTGACGTGTAGCCGTAACCTTATCTTCAAAGTCACCAAACAGGCGTTTGAATTCACCCGTATGCGGGGTTAGAATACATTTCTCATGAAGGGCTGAAAAAAGCTTCGTTTTTCGATCCTGAAAAACATTAAGGGCGTCCGCGTCCAAGACAACGCGTCCCGTTAATTTTTCAAGCACACAAGGAACCAGATCAGCCAAATCCTCTGTCTGGGCAAAACCCGGCCCTATAACCGCAACCTCTGCATCCGTTTCAGAAAGATATTTAATATAGTCATCCAGAGTGTCTGTGGTATGAACGATCAGGTGGGGTTTGTATATTCGATAGACATCGCGCGCAGATGAAGGTGACAATATTCGTGCCAACCCCAAACCCATACGTGTTGCGGCATCAGATGATAGGCAAATTGCACCTGTCATATCTGCACCACCGAAAAACAGACCTTCACCACGCTCATACTTATGCTGAAAAGTGGCCGGATCCGGCAAAGATTCTCGCCAAAGATCCGGCGTGTTCATTTTCACATCTTGATTGCTATTCTGTCCCATACCTAATGAATTGGTATGTCGTGAAAAAATAGCAAGGAAAATTACCGTTTTTTATCATTCCAGAACGGTTTTTTGGAAAAGAAATTCGGTTTAAACGGTACGGGCTGATTAATCCACATGGATCCTGTAATATGGTCCACCGGGTCATTGCCCGTATCGGGATGGATCAGGATTGAATGGCCGAAGTTTGTCAGCTGCAAGAAACGCACAGCCTCACCGAATTTTTCAGGCGGAATATCAACTTCAACATTGGCACGCGTATGCGGCCCCACGGCTCCGACCTTAAAAATTGCTTTGTCTTTCAAACCAATAATACTCACCAACGCTTGAGCCAATTCATCCGCCTTGTCGTTACCGGAATGGGCCTGCCTGTAGATATGGACGTGGTAGCCTTTCAATCGTTTCTTAACGACCTTTTCCCATTGATCTTTCAAATTTTTTTCTGAGCGTATAGACATTGACCTTCTCCAGATTTTGATATTTCCAATATCTTTAGAATAGAGAACGCGGGATATAGTTAAAATAACTTGTGCATATAGTTGATATAGGCAATTCCTATGGCTATTAATTTGAATGATATGATTTATTTTGTAACGACGGCTGAGACCGGGAACCTTTCGCAGGCTGCGGCAAAGTTGGGCATCCGCCAGCCCTCCCTTTCGCAAGCCATCAAAAAACTGGAACATGATGTAGATGCGGAGCTATTTTTCCGAAACTCAAAAGGCGTTCATTTAACGCCTGCAGGACAACGTCTGCTGGTTCGTGCCGAAAATTTTATTGGCGAATGGAAAGACATTCAACAGTCCGCTTTTCAGGCCAATAACGAGGTTAGCGGCGTGATGCGCATCGGCGCACACCCCTCAGTCGCGCAAAATATTCTATCCACTCATCTTCCGAACTTTTTAAATACATACCCAAAAATAAGCGTTGAACTCTGCCATGCCCCATCGCGCGACATTGTCAGGATGGTGGTTGAATATGAACTTGATTTCGGGTTTGCCGTTAATCCTGCCGCCCACCCCGATCTCATTATGGCCTCCCTCTATACCGGCCACCTGGCTTTTTGG
>CAXGXG010000249.1:0-2946 GCA_964013525.1 uncultured Alphaproteobacteria bacterium
AATTTAGGATCATATTTGGCGTATCCAACAGCCAGATAGGGTAGGAACCCCGCAGCCAGTATCATCCAAAATGCAAATGTCATTTTATCCTCTTCTCGTTTTTAAGGTTATCCCAGTTTCTTTTGCGGTGCAGATGTGGATGGCGCACCGGATTTCGGTTTGGCACCCGGTGGGTTCAGCGGCTTGGTCACCTCTGCCAGCCATTTGGCAGCAGCAGGCTCCTGCTGGTTCAAAAGTGGCGTCAGTTTTTTGCGAACCTTGGCGTGATAATCATCCAGCCATTTGATTTCTTCCGCACTCAATAGGGATGTGTCAATACATTTGCGGTCAATGGGTGCCATGGTCAGATCTTTGAAACCGTAAAGTGGTGTGCCCTTTTCATCCGTCTCGCCCGTATCAACAACCACGATCAGGTTTTCAATACGAATTCCGTATTCGCCGTTTTTGTAATATCCAGGCTCGTTCGACAGGATCATGCCAGGCTCCAACGCCGTTTCTGCGCGAGGGTGAATGCCGCAGGGCCCTTCATGCACACACAGATGGGCACCGACCCCGTGGCCGGTCCCATGGGTAAAGTCGAGCCCGACTTCCTTCAAAGCAGCCCGGGCCTTGGCATCCAGCGGCTTCCCATTTGTTCCCTTGGGGAAAACGCTCATTGCAACTTGAATGTGACCTTTTAAAACGCGTGTGAAGTTTTCGATCATCTCTGGCGATGGCTGATCGACGGCAACCGTTCTGGTGACATCGGTTGTGCCGTCCTGATATTGCGCCCCCGAATCGCACAGGTAAATTGCACCGCTTTGCAGGGGTTTGTCGCTGTCTGCAGTGGAACGGTAATGAATGATAGCGCCCGCCGGCCCTGCGCCCGAAATGGTATCAAAACTGAGGTCTTTAAATCCTTCTTGTTCTTCACGTAGTTTTTTAAGCGTATTTGATGCGCTGATTTCGGAGTTGTTTTGAATAAAATTGTCCTGAGACAGGCGATACAGATAACGTGTCAGGGCGGCACCATCACGGATGTGCGCGGCTGTCATGCCCTTGATCTCGGCTTTGTTCTTAACGGCTTTGGCCATTTGGATTGGGCTTTGCGCCTCATGAATGCCCATATGATCGCGCGCCAGTGTGTTTTTTACGGCAAATGGTGCTGTTTTCGGGTCAATCCAAACCTTGTTGGCATCGCCGCGCAAATCGTGCAGGGCGTCTTCAAAATCTTCAAAAGAATGAACTTTGACGTTTTCACCCAGATGGCTTTTGATGCTCTCAGAAATCTTATCTGCATCAATAAACAAATCCACTTCACCGCTAACATACAAAATGGCATAGCTGAGCGGAAGGGGGTTGTAATCCACATCGCTGCCACGAATGTTTAAAAGCCATGCAATTTCCTCAGGAAATGTGATAGCAAGCGCACAAGTGTGTTGATCGCGGAGGGCCTTGGCCATACGCGTGATTTTCTTTTGATGGTCTTCACCGGCATAGGTGACGGGTTGAATGGTAACAGACTTTTTTGGCTCCGCCGGGCGGTCTGACCAGTCTTGATCAATCAGGTTGTCAGAAACCGGCACCAATGTGCCGCCGACTTTAGCAACGGCGGCGTGCAGGCGGTCATATTCCATCGGCGTAACCACCATTGGGTCAAACCCTACGCGCGCGCCTTTTTCCAGTTTGGTTTCAATCCATTCTTTCAGCTGAAGTGTGGGGGTCGGCGCCTGATTAGGGGAAATGCTGTAAATTTCAAATTGTTCCGAGGGAACCTCGTCCTGTGCTTGAAGTGTATATCGCCCATCTGTGAAAAAAGCTGCGCGGTCTTTTGCGACTATGGCTGAGCCTGCAGATCCTGAAAAGTTTGTGATGCGTGCCAGTCGATTGTTGCAAGGGGGAACGTATTCATTTTGAAATTGATCGGCCCGCGGCACGTAATAGGCGTCAATATCCTTGGCAGAAAGGTGCTTGCGCAGTTGTTCAAGGCGGGGGGAGATTTCTTTTTTACTCATCAATAATCCTTTAATCCGGTGTTTAACCTATGATAGAACATAACCCTAAAAGATAAAGGTTTATTCCAAAGGCAGACGCGTTAAAAATGACAGGTGTTCCCCAAATATTCAGTCGTAAAAAGTTGGCCGCGCATCGTACACGTGCAGGGCAGATTTTTCATGAGCATGATTTCCTGATGGATTTGGCGGCTGAGCGTTTGGTCGACAGGCTGCTGGATTTTAATCAGCGCTTTGGGCGCATTCTGATCATCGGTGCGCAGGGGCATTTGATCAAAAAGCATCTTAGCAAGCTTGGGTATACCCCTGAAATTGTTTTGGAAATGGATATATTTGCCGCGGATTCAGATGCGATTATTGATCCGGAGGCCCTGCCGATAAAACCGCAATCCTTTGATGCCGTGCTATCCCATTTTATCTTGCCCTTTGTTAATGACGTGCCGGGCGCGCTGATCCAATGGCGTCAGGCATTGGTACCTGATGGTGTTCTGTTGGCAACTACATTGGGCGCGCAAACGCTTGAGGGGTTTCGCGATCTTCTTATACAGGCGGAGCTGGAAGTCTATGGAGGTGTATCACAACGTATCGGGCCGTTTATGGAGATGCAGGACCTGGCGGGTTTGCTACAGCGAGGCGGGTTCTCGCTCCCGGTAATTGACCAGGACATTATCCGTGTCGAATATCGTCATCTTGACCGTTTGATTTCGGACCTGCGGGGAATGGGCTGGACCTCTTGCTTGACAGAGGGTGGCCGTGTATTTACCAAGGCCCTGCATAAAAAGATCAATTGGAAACAGTCACTTGAGGCCGCTTTTGAAGTTTTAAATATAACGGCACGCGCTCCATCCATTCACCAGCAAAAGCCGGCACAACGCGGGTCAGGTGAAACCAGTTTGGCAAATCACTTAAAGGATGACAATGTATGAAGGTTGAAATTATTCCTGCCTACAAAGAT
>CAXGXG010000250.1:0-2925 GCA_964013525.1 uncultured Alphaproteobacteria bacterium
ATTCTTGATTTTCTGATCGTCGATAAACGAGACTGCCGGCACGCTGGCGGTCCAGGTATCTTTCCCGTTCCGGTGGGAACGCTGTAACACCTGACCAGCCCTTTTCGTTCGTATCAAATAAAACAAACGCCTGGGCATCTTCGCCCTCAATATCAAAGCGCGCGATATATTTACGGCGCAGCGTCCAGCGGCCTTTTGGATATTCCTCCCATTGATGCCAGATTTCATCCGGGTCACGAATGGTTTTAGCCAACAAACCCATATATCGGGAACGCATAAACTTTGATATTTTAAAACGGCCAGTTGAGGTTTTGAACAATTCATCCGAAATAATGACAGCTTCACCAGCAACATCGGTGAAAATAACCGGCTTTGACGGCGTGGTATCAAATTCTTTTAGAAACCGCCCAAGATAAACAGCGTCTTCTTGACCATCGGGATAAAGAACAGATTTCTTTAACGACCGGGCGGGCGGTAACGGAACCTCTGAGGCATACCCCTGATAGGGCACATCAAGTGGCTTATCAAATTGAGGCGGGGTCAGCGCCTTCATACGGGCAATACCGGGATTAAAATCAAAGCCCGGGGCAATGCCTTGTGGCACCTTCAGGATGCGGCCATTCCGTGTATCGCGGACGGCGCGATCGGGCGTTGAAGGATCCGTCCTGGTAACCTCTAACCCCAAACGCTTCAGATCTCGATCAGACAATTGCTGAACGGAACATCTGCAGCCCCATCCATTTGGGGGATAGAACTTCTGCCAGAAAGGGTCATCAACCGGAAGTATGATATCATGCCAAGCACGATGTTGATCGCGGGTGCGGCTGTCTATAACTGCAATATAGCGCAAATATGGCCGTGACTTCTTAACTCGCTGGATCCGTTCCCATTGCCCGGCGGAATGCGCTGTACGCAGGTTGGTGTCAAAAATTGTCCGCAGTCTTCGTGCAGATCCAAGCTGAACTTCTTTTTCTTCACCCGTATCGGGGTCAATCATGAGTTTTTTACCCCACCAGCCTTTTTGCTGAAGGGTGGGTTTAAGGCGCTTTGAAAACTCATTAAAGGTGGTGCCATCTGCAATTGCAGTATCTACCGCAGCGCGAATATCTTGCAAAATATCCTGACGCATGGCTTTGGCAACGGTGAAAGCGTAAGCATGCTCTTGCTTCCAAACATCCCGCCAGTCAAAGCCAATCTTATATCCCTTTTTGCGGAAATAATCGACAGCCTCTTTGGGCGGCAGCGGTTTGAACTGAATAGTCTCAGACATTATTCCTCCAGCTTGGCATCAACCTGGCCGGAAATGTTGGCCATGAATGAACCTTTTGCCAGGATATCTGCAACGCCATCCAGATCGAGGTCTTTGCTCAGCTCAAGAAGTCTCTGACTGAACTCATCATAATTTGCAGATTCTGATGCCGCTTTCTCTAATAAAGAAACAACAGGATTCATGATTTCCTCATAGTCACCCGCCACATCTTCAGCCATATCTTCAAATGCATCATTTTGGCGATATGTTCGCGCAGCGGTAACTTGTGCGGCTGCCTGATTGTCACTTGAAGCTAATGTAGGTTCTAAAATGTCGTCTTCGTCCTCCGGATCCGGCAGACCAAGTTTAGCGCGCAGCTTGCGCTCGGACATCTTAATACCCATTTTCTGGCCGCGCTCAGCTACAAGAGAGAGTTTTTCCGCATCGATCTGTTCTTGACGACCGACCCGGATCCGCGGGTATCTGGCTTGAACACCATAGTTCAAATCAATCATTGGTCGGACCAGCATTTTATTCAATGTGCTGGCGAGCTGTTTGGCATCAGATTTCTCAATATCTTCCCGGACTTCATTATGTTCCTTGGAAACGGCGTGGCCGCCTGATATTGCGTCCGTTGTGGTGGTCTGCCCCAATACGGCCTTGGACATTTGCTCATCCATGAACCGGGCCAGATTTTCAAAGACTTCTGCGCTGCTCTTTTTATCCTGGCTGTCGATAAACTCAATCAGCATTTTGTCTGGGATGATTGCAGCCGCATCGCTCGCAAGTCTGGAAACCGCACGCTTTAAGACCTTTTTATCCTCATCGCTTGACCCACTATGGTATTTACCGATCCGGATCGGCTGTCCGTAACGCTCTGCAAAGATCACCCAGTCTTTGACGGAAAAGTTCTTGAAAAGCCACATCCAAGCACATGGACGGACAACACCGCCGCGTACAGGCGTGCCAGATTTGGCCTTATGTGTATGAACAATGAATTTATATGGCGGCAGCGGCTCAAGCTTATTATTATCACCCCGGATCATCAGAGTTCTTTGGTCCGGCGCGAATTTAAATAGACGTGGATCCCGCCAGATCAATTCAATCGGTTGCCATTGGTCACCGGACGTATCCCAGATAATTTCTGTGGCCGAAAAGCCTTTACCGATCGCGTCCAGAATATCAACGGTTTCACCTTCAAGGTCATCACGATCCAGCCAGTCTTGTATAAATTCGGCCTGCTCCATTGAAACCTTATCATCACCGGCAGGTTCTACCGTAATTTCTAACTGGGCGACAGCACGCTTTCTGGTGCCCATAACGGATGAATAATGGGTGTCTTTTTCTTCAATCTCTTCAGCCATAGCCAGATAAGCATCCATATCCCCGCGCTCGGAATCGCGAAAAATCGCGCCAAGCTTAACCGGGTCGATGCCGGTTGTGGCCGATACGGTTTGACGAACGGCAGAGGTGCTCGGAAAAATTTCCTGCGCCAGCTCCTTTTTTTTAATCGGATTTCCGAATTGGTCCAGAATAGACATTACCAGGCACCTCCTTTAAACGTGCTATGTAAATCCTCATCGTCCCGCAGGCTTGATGAGGGTTCTTTATCTTTGCCGATCGGCTCATAATTATACTGGTAAACCTCTTGTACACTGGCCCAATAGGCCATGACA
>CAXGXG010000251.1:0-2909 GCA_964013525.1 uncultured Alphaproteobacteria bacterium
CACCTTCTCAACATGACCGGATTCGGCCAGGGCCTCCATTTGACTGACGGATTGCGGCGCGGCGCGAAAACGGTCCCTGCGGTGCACAAGGTAGATTTTCTTGGCCTGAATAGAAAGGGTGTTCACCCAATCCAGTGCAGAATCCCCGCCCCCTGCAATCATAATAGTTTGATCCTTGAAGCAGGTCGGGTCTGAAACCATGTAGTGGACGCTGGTTTTTTCAAAATCTTCCAAATTGTCCAGTGGCGGCTTGTTCGGGCCGAATGCGCCCGGTCCTGCGGCAATAAAAACCGCCTTGGCCACGATTTCTGTTCCGTTGTCTGTAACCACGTGAAAATTGTCATCCTCATCCTTTAACAATGAAACCACCTGCTGGTTCAGGTGATATGTCGGGTCAAAGGGTTTTGCCTGTTCGATCAGATTATCAATCAAATCACCCGCTTTGACAGATGGAAGGCCCGCAATATCATAAATCGGCTTTTCCGGATAAAGGGCGCGACATTGCCCCCCCAGATCGGGCAATGCATCAATCACATGGCAGTCCATATTTAACATTCCGCATTGAAAGGCTGCAAACAGCCCGACCGGTCCCGCACCGATAATGGCAATATCTGTTTTGTATTTTGTCTGTGTCATATGCTGCCGATTATTGCAAATAGGGACCTGCAAAACAAGCGCTTTACCTTGGGGGTAAAAACTTTTAAAAATAAACATGCGCACAGATCATCTGGATTTAAAAGGATTGAAAAACCTGGCTGTAAAACTCGCCGGTCTTTGTCACGAGGGGGATATCTTATTCCTTCGCGGGGATCTGGGTGCCGGCAAAACCCAGTTTGCAAAATTCTTTATCCAAAGCCGCCTTGGCGCTGATACCGATGTGCCCAGCCCGACATTTACAATCGTACAAACCTATGACGATACAGATGCCGATACGGAAATCTGGCATTTTGATCTTTATCGTATTGAAGGTGAGAACGAGATCGAAGCCATCGGCTTTGACGAGGCGCGCCAATACGGCATTTCATTGGTGGAATGGCCGGACCGCCTGGGCCGTCATGCTCCTGCCCAGTATTTGAATATTCACATTGGTATCAATGCGGATGAAACCCGTTCGGTGGAACTTGAACCCATTGGCCGGCATTGGCAGAACCGATTATCACCCGAGAAGAAAGAAAACGATGGCACAGAAAATTAAAAAAGGCTTCATCTTGGCAGCAGGTCAGGGAAAACGCATGCGTCCATTAACAGACACTTGCCCGAAACCCCTGTTAAAAGTGGCGGGCAAACCCATTATCGAATATGCACTGGACGCACTGAAAGAACGTGGTGTAAGCGATGTTGTCGTGAACCTGAATTATCTGGGTGAACAGTTGGAAGACTATTTAAACACCTGCAGCGATTTCAACATCACCCTGTCATGGGAGCACGAATTTCTGGAAACAGGGGGCGGCGTTGAACGCGCATTGCACCATTTCGGGGATGAGGCTTTCTTTGTTTTGAACGGCGACGTCATTTGGGATGGCGGCAGCCGCCCTGCTCTCAAACGTTTGGAAGACAATTGGGATTCGGATAAAATGGATGCTTTGCTATTGATGCAGCCGATCGAGAAACAGGATGGCTATCATGGAAAGGGCGATTATCATCACGATGCCGATACCCTTGAACTGACACGGCGTACGCCGGATCAGGACCGCGCACCGCTGGTTTTTGCCGGGCCGCGCATCATTCACCCGCGTTTGTTTAATCAGGCACCCCAGGGGGCCTATTCATTTTTAACCCTGTTTGATCAGGCACAGGAAAAAAACCGTTTGTATGGCGTGGTGCATGACGGCAACTGGTATCATGTTGGTACACCGGATTCCCTTGAAAAAACCGATCGCATTCTGCGTGACAAGGCGGCCCGTGATTGATGGCCGATCTGGACACATCAGAAAAGAACAACCTTTTTAATATTCCGGCCGGCCTGCATTTCGCTGACACGTTGGTTCAGCACCTGATGGATATCAGCAATCAGGACATGTTGGCCCTGTCGCGTATTCTGGTTTTATTACCATCGCGTCGGGCATGCCGGACAGTGCGCGATGCGTTTTTACGCTATTCGAACGGCGATCCGATTGTTCTGCCGCGTTTGCAGCCGCTGGGTGATATTGATGCGGATGAATTGAACGTTGCCTTTGCCGCAACGCATGCCGATGCCCCCGATATCCCGCCTGCAATTTCGGCCTTGGAACGCCAGACCCTTTTGGCGCGGATGATCATGATGTTGAATACATCAACCCTGCCGACGGATCAAACCTATCGCTATGATCAGGCGTTGCAGCTGGCGGCGGAATTGTCCCGCCTTTTGGATCAGGTACAGACGGAACGCGTGTCTTTCGATGCTTTGCAGGATTTGGTCCCCAAGGAATCCGAATATGCTAAACACTGGCAGATCACTTTACAGTTTTTGACAATCCTGACCGAGAATTGGCCCAATATTCTGGAAGAGATGCATATGGTTGACCCGGCCGTGCGCCGCAACCGTTTGTTGGAAGCCCAAGCCGCCCTTTGGCGCGAACACCCGCCTTCGGGTCCGGTCATTGCGGCAGGTACCATTGCATCCGTTCCTGCAACATTGGATATTCTGGAAGTCATTTCAAAATTGCCACAGGGCCAGATTGTTCTGCCCGGCCTTGACCGCCATTTGGATGATCAGGATTGGGAGGCCATTACCCCCGACCACCCCCAGTATTTCGTCAAAAAACTTCTGAGCCGCATTGACGGCACGCGTGAAAAGGTTCGTGACCTTGCTGACACGGGACAAAACCATGCGTGCAGCCGTTTCTGGTCCGAGGTGATGCGCCCGGCAAAGACTACACCTAAATGGCGTAACCTGAACGGAACAGATGCATCCGAACGGAACGAGTGGA
>CAXGXG010000252.1:0-2902 GCA_964013525.1 uncultured Alphaproteobacteria bacterium
AGAGCATCAGTAAAAAAAATATGCAAAGATTGCAAGCTTGTTAAGAGAAGAGGCTCAGGAATTTAACTTGGCAGCAGGTCATGTTGATATTTACGCAGAATATATCGGCAATCAACGTTTTAAAGAAGATGTTGGTTATACCGGCATCCAATCTATTCGCCATGGCCCATCGGCATTGGCTGTTATGCCGCGCCTTCGTATCAGCGATCAAGAAGTGGCAGAGGTTTGCTTTATCAATAATTATCGCCCTGAAGATATGAACATTGTCCAATGGGCTCTTTCTGAAACGAAAAAGGTTCTGGATATACAGGGGGCAGGCTCTGAACACTACAGCCTATATACGTATGAGATGATCCGCTTTCACGAGCAAGCCCACTGCATGGGGGCTGATGAAGCAGAAGCCGATTATGCCGCCACATTGATGATATTGGATAAATACGCAGGAGAAGATGCAGAAAGTATCACAGCCTTTTTAAATTTTTATGCAGATCTGCGCAGTTACAGTTATGAACGCCAATCGAATGAACAGCGCGACGATCTGGAGAAAGTTGCATTGTATAAATACTGCAGCAATTCGATACGTCAGGCCTTGTCCGATTATGCCGATGCGGCACAGAAACCCAATGAACAGGATATCTGGTCCATGATTACCGGCGGGGATCTGTCGCAAAAACTGCATAACGATCAAAACTATACATCACAACAAAGCGCTGCTGTTCAGCGCATTCAATCATTGACGTCATAAAAAGCAGAATTAGGAGCCAATATGGGTATGAAGAAAAAGATTTTTAATGTTGCCGCAGCTTTATCCGCAGCCGCAACCGCCCTACCCGTGTCAGCGGCAGAGCGTTCGGTTATGCAAGATAATAATGGCAATTCAGTCACTGTTATCGAATATTCCCAAACCGAAGCCCGCGATGACTTTGCAGTTGCTGAGCGTGAGATTGATCAAACCCTGACAGGCGAAGAGCGCACCGAAAAACTAAAAGTTGCGTTCGTATCACAGGTTTTTCAAAAGTTTGCCGCAATGGATATGCATCCAATGCGCGCCTTCCAATACTCGGCAATGTTGGGCAGGCAATATTTTTCTGAGGACAACCCATATAATCCCCGTATCAGCCGCATTACAAATGGCGGTGGCCCGTTTGCCGTTCGCCCACTGTCGGCAGCCGCCCGCGCCCAACTGGATCTGGGAGAGGAGGCCGTTTGCCTTTTGCATTCGGTAGAACCGGGATCTTTTTCATACAATGACTGGTATGGTATGCAAACCATGCGTGACATGCGCGAGGTTGATGGCATTCCTGAGAGTTTTGCCCAATATCAACATGAAATGGTTGAATATCACGAACGCGCGCATTGTATGGGTGCGCACGAAGCACAGGCCGATTTTCTGGCTACGTTGCAGATGAAACGAAAATATGCCGGGACCGAACATGAAGACGCCGTGAATAGCTATCTTCACATGCATAAAGCCATGCGGTTATATTTCCTGACTATCAGTAACAATCAAATCTATTACGGATGTGGTCCGGCCGTTCAAACCGCAGTGGAATATTACGAAGCAAATGCCGATAGCATCAAAACGGAAGCCGATGTTTGGACCATTCATACATCAAACAGCTACCCACAACCGACATACACGATGGAAAAACTTATGGATGAGGTGAATTTCTCGCGCCAGTATATCCATTACACTTCAACTGCAAGGGTGCAAGAAAGCGCGCCGCAAAATCAGACGTTAAATCTGAACAGCAATATGTCGCCATCCTGAACGACGTACTCTTTGCCTTCTTGACGCATTTTACCGGCTTCTTTTGCCTTTTGCTCGCCACCCAGGTTTGAGTAATCATCATAGGCAATTGTTTCAGCCTTAATAAATCCACGTTCAAAATCCGTGTGAATGACACCGGCGGCTTGCGGGGCTTTCGAATCACGTTCAACCGTCCATGCGCGGGCTTCTTTCGGGCCGGCTGTAAAGAAAGTAATCAGGTTTAACAAATTGTATCCTGCCTTAATCACGCGATTCAAACCCGGCTCTTCCAGGCCTGCGGCTTCCAAGAAATCACGCTTGTCTTCTTCGCTATCCAGCTGCGCAATTTCAGCTTCCATTGCGGCAGAGATGATGACGGTTTCCGCGCCTTGTGCATCGGCCATTTCTTTGACACGGGCGGAATGTTCATTGCCGTCTGCGGCTTCATCCTCACCCACATTGCAAACATACAACAGCGGTTTAGATGTCAACAACTGTAACATCTGAAATGTTTTTTCTTCATCTTCGGAACGCTCAACCGTCCGGGCGGCTTTGCCATCTTCCAAAACTTTTAGGACACGTTCAATCATATCAACCTGTGCGGCCAGTTCCTTGTCACCGCTCCGCGCTTTTTTCTGCAACGGTGTCAGGCGTTTTTGCAGGCTCTCCATGTCAGCAATCATCAATTCAGTCTCAATAATCTCTGCATCGCGAATAGGGTCAACTGACCCCTCAACGTGGGTAACATTGCCGTCATCAAAACAACGCAAGACATGCAATACCGCATCGGTTTCGCGAATATTTGCCAGAAACTGGTTTCCCAGTCCCTCACCTTTACTGGCGCCCTTAACCAAACCTGCGATGTCAACAAACTCCAACTGTGTCGGCAGAACAGCTTTTGATCCGGCAATCGTTGCAATATTTTGCAGGCGTGGATCCGGAACTGCAACGCGGCCGACATTCGGCTCAATAGTACAGAATGGGAAATTGGCCGCCTGCGCCGCAGCCGTTTGGGTCAGTGCATTAAACAAAGTCGATTTTCCTACATTCGGCAGGCCAACGATTCCACAATTAAACCCCATGTCTCAGATCCTTTTTATTAGATATTTTCTTATTAAATTCGTCAAACTAGTTTTGTCAGTAGGTTAATCA
>CAXGXG010000253.1:0-2892 GCA_964013525.1 uncultured Alphaproteobacteria bacterium
TTTTGGTCGACATCAACAACGGACTGAACAGAGCCGCTGGTTAAATCTGTAAAATCATCAGCAATCTTTTTATTGTTGAGAGTAATGTATGGACCGGTATGTTTATAAAAACTGGAACTTGTTGCAGGGGAATAGCTACTTGTTGATATCCAGGCTTTGTAACTGCCGGCTAAGCCAGCGGTGCTTGCAGCTGCTGCGCATTTGGCATCTGCACCCGCGACACCGCCAAGATTACCGTTCCAGCTGTCAGCCGTAACAAAGACCTTTTTAGGCGCAGGTGGTGTGAAGGCTTTTTGTTCCAAACAATAAATAGGGTAGGCGTTATCGCAATACTGCGTTCCAAAGCGTGTCCACGATGAAGACGTACTAGTGGGCTGGCCAGTCATTCCCCTGTCTGAGAAGCTTGCGCTGGTAAATCCGTTGCAACTATGTTGGGATGCATCCGCTTGCCCATCAAAGTCTACGTGTGTCCAAGCGTAGGTAGAAGCTTGCGTGGTTGCGAGCTCTGTAACGTTAGGAGGGGTGTACAGGTCCGTACTTAAAGTGTCAGTGAGGCGATTAAAATCTATAGCAATCATCTGATCGTTATAATTTACATACGGGCCATCATGTTTATAGTAATAATAATCTGAGCCCGGGCCAGCGGAACTATCAGAAATCCACGCTCTAAACGTCCCTGTGTGTCCTGCGTTAGAAGCCGCCGTCTGGCACTTAGCGTCCGCCCCTGAAATTCCACCCAAGTTGCCTGTCCAGGTCTGGGAGGTTATAAACATCCGCACATAGTCGTCATTGCAGTTTTCAAACCCGAACGATCCGGAAAGATCTCCATCGTTGCAGGTTCTGCTTTCAACTGAACAGCTATAGGCGCCGGGCGCTTGGTAGGCAAGAACGCTGGACCCATGCGCGATTGTGCCATTCCAGGGAAGGTTGCAATCACGATCTGTGGGTGTTGTCGGGCCGCTTCCGCCGCCGGCACTGAGCACACCCTGTTGCCCTAGATAAGCCAGGGCCTCAGGATAGGTGAAACGAAAGACGATATCGTCACCGGAGGTTGTGATCACATCTGTCGTGCCATTGCTGTAGGCTGCACAATCTGTATCAAACTGGCGGTCCGGCCCGGCAGAAATCATCGCCATCATTGTGCGGGTGCCATAATTCCCTGTTGTTGTATCATCGTTTCCGTCCAGACGATTGGCGGTTGCGCCACCGCATCCCGCGTCGCCTGACACGCTACCGGTATCCCAAGCGCAATAGCCGATCGGCGTGCCCCAACCGTCGTTAATCTGTCCACCCAATTCCATGGGAACGTGTCCGCCGTTTGTCGGGGCGGGGCCGGTCGCTGTGCGGAATGGGCGTGGTTCATAGGCGCCGTCGCCATCGCAGTCGCCAATGACTTCGACAGCATCTGCTGAGGCAATGCGCGCATTTGTCATCAATTGATGTTGGGCCAGGAGGGTGCCCTGTACTCTGGCGCCGCTTGTTACGGGGCCGGACAAAACTTGGTAAAGGCCAAAGGTGACAACGGCCAGCAAAGCAACGCCGCCCAATAAAAACGAAAAAACACCACCCCGTTCATCACGGAAATGCTTGTTTAAATGGCTGGAAATCCCCCTGAAAATACCCATCTCCCCCGTATGTATCGCGCAACAATTGCCCTGAAACTTCAATCTCTTATCATTTTAGCAGGCAAATGTGGCAGGGTCTAGGCAGATTGGATAGGTTTATCTCCTCAGGATATCAGCGCAGAGGAGAATAGAAGCCTATCAGCTCGCAACGCGTACCATCGGGTCCCGCAGGCTTTGCCCGTTCAGGCGGTAGCCTTCGCTCATCACATCCAGAATATGTTCTGATGGTATGTCGGAGGTGGCGGGGCCGGTATTTACGGCATTGTGCTGATTGTAGTCGAATTTATCGCCCGGTTTCACATCCATTTTTTCAATACCAAATTGCTTGAGTGTTGACTGCATATGTGCGGAAACGGCCGCTATCGCGGAAGAAATGGCGTTAAACTGTGTTCCCAGTTGATCGCGCTGCGCATTGAGCGCATTGGCGGCCATATTTAGGTTATCGGCGACGGCTACAGCCTCGCCCGCCAGTTTTTTCAGGACAAAGGGGCGTTTTTGATCAAAATCTCTTTGTGCGCGGGCTTTATCATTTTCAAGGCTGTCTTGAACGCGTGTCAGATTTTGTCGAGCTGTTTCCAATTTCTCGGTCAAATCGGCGTTGCCGGATTTTGTTTTTTCAATCTGGCGTTTGATGTGATCCAGCTCCATATTCACGGCAACGGCATCCAAGTCATCCAGATTGCGGGGACTTGGGGTGTCGGCCTCAAAACTTTGCGCCTCAACTTGTGGGGCTTGTGCCGGACGGACAGGTTTTTGATCGGGCGCGGCAAAATTATTGAACACCTTGCTAAGGCCTTTGCCGACCATGTCCAGGCCTTGGGCAACACTTGCCGCTTCGGGGCATTGATTTGCCGTGGTGGAAATTTCCGAGGATGTTTCTTCCAGTTTTTTCTGAACGGTTTCCAATCCTTTGATGAAGGCTGCTGTTTGTTCAGCTTTCAGATTCTCAAGTTCATAGGTGAAGCCTTTTTGCAGGCTTTCGACCTCAGCTGCGATGTTAGCATGTTGGGCCGTGACTCGGGACAGGTCGGTTTTCAACGTGGCTTCTGTCTCTTTTAATGTGGTCAACGTATCGTGCGCGCTCCGGTATTCTGAAACCAGCGTATCTTTATCCAATGTGGGTTTGGAATTTTGATTGTTTTCATTGCGCGCGTTTATTTTTGCATCAGCGTCTTCACGAGCCTGCTGTTCGGCGCGTTTGGCTTCCAGTTCTTCAAGTTTTTTCGGGTCGATTCGGCGTCCACTGCGTCTGCGGCTGAATTTTTTT
>CAXGXG010000254.1:0-2885 GCA_964013525.1 uncultured Alphaproteobacteria bacterium
TTTCTGTACCAGGGCAAAACATTATTTTTGCTGATACCGCGGGTAATATAGGCTGGCGCGCAGCAGCGCTAATTCCAATTCGCAAAGATGGAGGGAGTTTATTACCCCGTCCCGGATGGGACCCATCCTACGATTGGAAAGGATTTATTCCGTTTGAAGAGATGCCCTTTATCTATAACCCCGATAAGGGATACATAGCCACAGCAAACAATAAAATAGTAGATGATGATTATCCGTATTATATATCAAATCAATGGGCCGAACCAAGCAGGATAGAACGGATTGAAGAATGGCTGGATTCAAAAGAAATATTAACCATAGAGGACATAAAAACACTTCAGAACGACTGGCTTTCTCCCTTTGCCAGGGAAGTGGTGCCAAATATTGTACAATGGCTTCCTCAAAATCTCAATGAGAACGAAATAACAGCCGTGAATATTTTGAATGATTGGGACTATGTAGAAGATAAAGAATCAGCCGCTGCTCTTATTTTTCATACCGTTTTAGATGAACTGTTACACAATGTTTATGAAGATGAGTTGGCAATGATTGATGATAAAGCTTTTGATGCCTTGGTACATTTTTCCATGTTGCCTTACCGAAATATTCATTGGGTATTAGAAGAAGGTCAATCTAGCTGGATCGACGATGTCACAACACCTGGACACATTGAAACACGTACTGAAATTGTCACCAAATCTTTTAGAAATGCGGTCAAACGCATTGAGAAAGAAGTAGGTATTAACCCCACGACGTGGTCCTGGGGATCGGCGCACACCCTAACGCACCCCCATCCTCTTGGGAAAATAAATATTTTGGATAAATTATTTGGTTTTAATGTTGGTTCATTCAAGGCAGGAGGATCCACAATGACCGTCAATAAAGGTGAATATGAGGTTTTACAAGGATTTGATCAAAGCATTGGAGCTAGTTTTAGGCGAATTGTTGATCTAAATAACATGAATAATACGCAGTTTGTTATACCCACTGGACAGTCAGGACAGCCAAATAGTCCCCATTATGATGATCAAGCAGCGCTTTATAATGCGGGTAAATATAGAACCACCTGGTTTGATGAAAACTTTATTCGTAATAATGAACAGTTGCGCTATATGATATTATTACCTGATTAATGATTTTATTTTTACTTGTATTTTTTCTGTTTATTGGTATTCTGTTAAACCATTTATATTTATGGAAACCGCGCAACACGGCTTCATTTTACAATGGAAACAACCCGCTGTGGTTTGCCCACCGCGGCGCCTCAAACACTGCCCCCGAAAACACCATATCTGCATTCAATAAAGCTGTAAAGAATGGCGCGCCTGGTCTTGAGATTGATATAATTAGCACATTTGATCGGGTTTTATTGTGTTCTCACAATTTTGATTTAGAGAGGGAAACAGATTGTGATGGCTATATTGATGAGTTGCCTTACCATAGAATTAAAGGTGCAAACGCAGCTTTATACTGGAACACTAAAAAAGAAAGCCTGCCAAAACTGGAGGACGTACTTAGGACAGTGCCTAAGCATGTAATATTAAACATTGAAATCAAATCTCGATCTTTTTATGATATATCAGCGGCCCGCGATGTTGTTGAATTGGTCAAAGGGAAAAATTTCATAAATAGAACAATAATATCTAGTTTCAACCCACTTGTCATTTGGTATGTAAAATGGATAAACCCCCAAGTGCTGACCGGTTTTTTATATAATAATCTAGATTATTTTTTCATGATCAACGTTGTTCATCCCGACTGTCTGCACCCCGCGGCTGAACTAGTTTCAGAAGGCCTAGTGAAATTTGCTAAACACAGAGGTTTAGCCATAAATGTCTGGACAGTGAACACTAAGCCGGCCATAGATTGGTTGATAGATTTAAAGGTTGACGGCATAATAACCGACCAAACAGAGTTTTTCCCAACCTAGAAATATTATGAATAAAACGATTCGTTGGGGCATTTTAGGATGTGGGAAAATCGCCAATAAATTTGCAGCCGATTTACAAATGGTTTCAGGGTCAACGCTGCACGCCGTAGCAGCTCGGGACCTTGGTCGTGCGAAGGATTTCGCCAAACAACACACAGCTGAAAAAGCATATAGTAACTATTCTGCCTTGGTTAATGATCCAGATTTGGACGTTATATATGTGGCCACAACACATAATTTTCATTACGAGCATACAGCGCTTTGTTTGGCTGGAAACAAAGCAGTTTTGTGTGAAAAACCAATATGCGTTAATGCTCAAGAAGCACAAAAATTGGTAGAGCTATCAAGAAAAAATAATATATTTCTGATGGAAGCAATGTGGACACGGTTTTTTCCTGCTGTTATTCGTTTAAAAAAAGATATAGAAAGGGGTATTATAGGAACCCCACAGCTGATTCAGGCGGATTTTGGTATAACAAAACCAGCAGAACCCGGCTCAAGGTTTTATGAAAAGAACCTTGCTGCCGGAGCATTGTTAGACTTAGGCATTTATACTATAAATATTGCAAATATCGTGTTCGGGTCCCAACCCAAAGGAATTAATGGCCATGCCCAATTTACAGATCAGGGCATAGATAAACTTTCTACCTATAATCTTATATATTCCGATGGTCGCCAAGCTTTGTTGAGTGCGGCAATCGCACTACCGACACCACATCAGGCAAGAATTTTTGGAGATAAAGGTAGAATTGTAATAGACGACTTTTATCATCCCCAGCAATATCAGGTTATTCAGAATGGTAAAAAATCGCAGATGGTTAACGAAGGTTTTGATGGATTTGGTTATTTGTATGAAGCAAGGGAAGTCCAGCGGTGTTTGCTTGGTGAAAAAATTGAAAGTACAATATGTCCATTAGATGAAACCGTGTCAATTATGCGCGTTATGGATGATTTA
>CAXGXG010000255.1:0-2875 GCA_964013525.1 uncultured Alphaproteobacteria bacterium
TCACTGGCACCCATAGCCTGCAATGCTCGTGATGGTGAAACCTTGCCACTGGAGCATGCGGACCCGCTGGAAACGGCAAAACCTTCCAAGTCCAGATTGATCACCATCATATCCGCCTTTAACCCCGGCACGCAGACCATAATTGTATTGGGTGCGCGTTCGGCATCGCGGGAAAAGATTTTGGCCTCGGGTGCGTGTTCCAATATAGCTGTTTCTAAACGGTCGCGATATGCGCGCAAATTCTCATACGTATCGATATTCTTGGTCGCATCTTCAATCGCGGCGCCAAATCCGGCGATACCGGCTGCGTTTTCAGTCCCTGCGCGTCTAAACTTTTCCTGACCGCCACCAACTAAAAGCGGGGCAAATTCAATACCGTCACGAACAATCAGTGCGCCCACGCCTTGCGGTCCGCCAACCTTGTGACTGGATACGGTGACCATATCAAAGCCATGCGCACTGATGTCAACGTCAATCTTGCCCACTGCCTGGGAGGCATCCGTATGTAGAATAGCGCCATATTGCTTGGCTAATTTTGAAATCTTATCCATCGGTTGAATCACGCCCGTTTCATTGTGAACCCAGATGACCGAGATGAGGGCCGGGGCTTCGCATGATTTTAAACGCGCCTCTAATGCCTCCAGATCCAGCACACCTGTTTCCAGTACGGGGACAGGTTCTGTAATGTCATCCGGCACAGCCTTGGCAACTGTCGGATGTTCAATCGCAGAAACCAAGATCGGCAGATCAAAATAATTCATAAAAACGGTATTGTTTGATTCTGGAGCGCCGCTTGTAAATATGACCGTTTCGGGCGGGGTGTTCAAAGCGGTTGCAACTTGGCGTCGTGCTTCTTCCACATATGTGCGCGCCTTGCGGCCGAACTGATGGACGGCACTGGCATTGCACGGATGGTCTATAACCTCTAACAACTTCTCCTTGGCGGCGGCGCGTAGGGGCGTTGCAGCGTTGTAATCGAAATAGGTGGGTTGATTCGTTTGCATGATAAAAATCGGGCAAGTTATTGATATGATTGGTTTTAATCAATGAGGGGTTTAAAAAAACCTTGATTTCCTTGGTGCTTTTATGTATATTGAGCATGCCTTGATGTCAAGTAACCTTTTGTTAACCTTATCAATTTTGGAGGCAACTCTTTTATGCCAGAAATCATCTTTAATGGTCCCGCCGGTCGTCTGGAAGGGCGCTACACCCACTCAAAGCGCCCCAATGCACCTGTTGCATTGATCCTGCACCCCGACCCTGAAAAGGGCGGTACCATGAACAACCGCATGTCCTATACAATGTTTCAATTGTTTAAGGAGCGCGGCTTTTCAACCTTGCGTTTCAACTTTCGCGGGGTCGGACGTTCCCAAGGTGAATACGGCGGCGGTGAAGGCGAGCTTTGTGACGCAGCGGCAGCCCTTGATTGGCTGCAAAGTGTGAACAACAACTGTTCCGGCGTTTATGTAGCGGGTTTTTCTTTCGGGGCATGGATTGCCATGCAGCTTTTGATGCGCCGCCCTGAAATTGACAGCTATGTCGCAGTTTCTCCACCTACAAACCAGTATGATTTTAATTTCCTTGCGCCATGTCCGAATGACGGCCTGATTATTCAGGGTGATTCTGACCCGCATGTGACAATGGATTCCACCCACCGCCTGATTGACAAGCTGATTGAACAGCGTGGCGAAAATGGTGTTGATTTCCGTGTCGTTGAAGGGGCTGGCCATTTCTATCAAAACGAATTGGATACCGTGGTTAAGCACATCAACGATTATCTGAATATTGCCATGTCTTCACAGGAAGCGGCAGCGTAAACTTTGCGCAAATATTGAATGAACGAAGGCGGCTCCCAGAGCCGCTTTCTTTTTTGAACTGACAAGGCAGATTTTGCGTTTGTATTCTGTAACGTTGAGCGAGGTTTAAAAATGGAGATATTCGGCCTTCCGTGGGAAGCGGCGGTGGTTTATATCACCATCATCGGTATCTTTATCGCCTTTTTGCTTGAGCGCTATCCTCCTGATATCACCGCCATGGGCGGTTTTGTCCTTTTGATTATGCTGGGCGTAATTGACCGTGATACGGCCTTAAATGTCTTTAGTAATCCCGCGCCCACCACTATTGCCGCCATGTTTATTCTGTCGGCAGCTCTGGAGAAAACGGGTTGCATTCAAATTTTGGGAAGTCTGATCGGTCGTGTCGGTGGGCGCTCACAACTGAGCTTGTTGTTGGTTGTTATGCCCCTTGTTCTGGTGATATCGGCCCTCATGAACAATACGCCTGTCGTGATTGTCCTGACACCTGTTTTGATTTCTTTGGCGCGCAAAATCGACTTGCCATCTTCCAAGGTTCTGATCCCGCTGTCCTATGCGGCGATCATGGGGGGTGCGATGACCATGATCGGTACGTCAACGAATATTCTGGTCAACGGGATTACGGTAGATTACGGGCTGGATGCCTTTGGTATGTTTGACATTACCATACCAGCAGCCATTATGGCGCTTTGCGGATTTCTTTATATGTTTTGTATTGGGCGTTTTCTTTTGCCTGATAGAACGTCCTCCGCCGGTGTTCTGCAAAGTATGAGCTCAAAGAAATTTATGTCTCAGGTCTTGGTCCCCAATGACAGCGATTTGATTGGCAAGTCTTTAAGTGAAATTCGATCTTTCCGCGGTGAAGATACTGAAATTATTGATATTTTACGTCATGGAGATTCCGTGATCGCACAGCGTGGCTATATTCCAAAGTCCTTCGCGATCAAAGAGGGCGACAGAATTGTAATTGAGAGCAGCACCAGCGAAATCTTAGGAATGAAAGAAGGGGGGCGCTTCATTTTTGACCACCGCCACAGCCCATCCTCATCCGAAGATGCCGA
>CAXGXG010000256.1:0-2864 GCA_964013525.1 uncultured Alphaproteobacteria bacterium
CCGGCGAAACCACTAAACGCGGGGGCGGCCGACCGGCGAACCTGTTCCGTTTTCGTGCCGGTGTAGTCATGGAGCGTGCCGCGTCCGGTGTGAAATTATCACCGGCCGGATAGGTCAGTTGACATAATGCAAATTGTTGGGTATATTCGGTGCCTCAATTCATGACAGGTGCTTCATTGTGGCGAAATCCGATTCCTTAAAATACGCATGGGCCAAAACCAAATACAAAGGTGCCAAAGCCGGGTCCAACAACCTTTTTCAAATTATATCGTCGTTCACATTGATTTTGGGCGGCCCTATGATTGCGGACAATGTTGCGCGCGATCAGATTACGGAATTGCCTGAAACAGTTATGGAGGTTTCGAACACGCCCCTGGTTGACCTTGCCTATAAAAACCTGCAGTCAGATGTTGATGAATTGCTGCGTGACAATGCATCCTTAAAAAAGCAAAAGGTTGCGCGTGCCGAGGCGGATGTTCTGGGGCGGCATTTGAAACCCTACGATCAAAAAATCACCTATTCAGAATACCTTCTTGAACAGGAAAAGCGCCACGTTTTGGTAAAACTGTTAAGCGATCAAAACATTGGCGAAGACCAGTTTAAAACGCTTCAGCAAAAATTGGTGCACCAGAACCTGACCTCTGTCAGTTACCGGATGGGGGATCGCACAAGAACGATTGATATTCAAAACCTGCGCCCAGAAGCCTTCAAAGATGCCCAACGTGAAGTGAGTAGAGGCCCTGAGGGTGGAAACGACATGATGTATGCGGCTGCTGTTAATTATGAAATGAAAGCTTTGAGTGACCTGTCCGCATATCAACATTATCCGGCTATGGCCGCGTTTATGGGTGGTGTGCTACCGGGTGTATTCTTGGCATTGATGTTTGCCAGCCCGTGGTGGCGTCGTCGTATGAGTGCTGCCGCAAACACTCCGCCGCGCAAGGCAGAATTTGTTAAGATCAAACCCAATCATTAAAAAATGCTACAAAGCGCTGTGCGGATTGGCACGGATTTGCAGGGCATCGCCTAACATATTGAATGCCACAACCGTAATAAAGATCGCAATCCCCGGATAGACGGCCAAGGCCGGCTGATCCCAAATCAGGTCTTGCGCATTCGTCAACATATTTCCCCAACTGGGCATCGGCGGTTGAATGCCCAACCCCAAAAAGCTTAAAACAGACTCCAGCAAAATGACCGTTCCAATCGAAAGTGTTGTGGCCACGATCAAAGGAGCCGCCACATTGGGCAGGACGTGCCGGCGTAAAATTGTCAGGGGTTTAACCCCCAGTGCATGGGCGGCGGTGATATAGGTGTTTTCCAAAACGCTCAATGCGGATGCCCGGACCAGCCGCGCTACGGTCGTCCATCCGAACAGGGCCAAAATCGCGACGATACGGATCAGGCTGATATATTCGGATTGCACAAGATAGGCTGGCAGGCCCAGTTTTGAAAGGTCAATTGCCGCCAGAATAATCAAAAGCGGCAAAAGAGGAAGGGCGATTACGCTGTCGGTCAGACGCATCAAAATAATATCGGTCCAGCCGCGTCGCATGGCGGCAATCAGGCCGATAGTGGTGCTAATCAGGGCTGCACTGACGGCGGTCAGCAATCCGACACTCATTGAAATTTGACCGCCATACAAAAGGCGTGTCCAGACATCACGCCCCAATTCATCCGTGCCCAGCCAGTTCTGCCATGACGGCGCACCAAAACGGCTGTAGATATCGACCTCTGTCGCCGATACGTTGAGCCAGCTTTCAAACAGTGGCGCGCAAAATGACAGTGCCGCCATAAGGACAAGGATGATCGCGCATATCCATGCAGTGCGGTTCATGATCGATCCTCCGCAGATGTGCTGAGCTGAATGCGGGGGTCTAACCAGACATAGGCCAGATCTGCCAGCAGGTTTCCGACCAAAACCATAAAGGTTACAATCAATAAACCGATCAGGGCCAAATTGTAATCATTGCCCAAAATCGCATCATAAATCAGCTTGCCCATGCCGGGACGGGCAAAAACGGTCTCAATAATCAGTGCGCCGCCAAATAAACGGCCAAAATCCAGCGACAGGACTGTGACCACCGGGGCCAATGCAGGCCGCAGGGCATGATTTAAAACAACACGCCGTTCCGAACAACCCTTGGCGCGCGCGGTGCGGATGTAATCCCCCTCCAGCGTCTCGATCATCGCCGCCCGTAAATAGCGCGTATATCCGGCCACAGTCGCCAAGGCCAAGACAATGACAGGCAAGGCCAGAAACTGTATTTCCGTCCACAGATCAGCGCCCTCCAGTGCAAATCCGCCTGCAGGCAGCCACATCAGGGTTACGGCGAAAAAACTGATAAAAAGCAATGCAAGCCAAAAGGAAGGCAGCGAAATTCCTGCAAAACACAGGAAATTGATCACGCGGTCACTCAACGTATTTTTGCGGTATGCCGCATACATGCCGGCGGGGAGGGCAATTAAAACGGCCAGCGTCAGGGCGGAGAACATCAAAATCAATGTTTGGATCAAACGTGGGCCGATCAGGTCCGTTACGGGTTGCGAAAACAGGCGGCTATAACCGAAATCGCCATGTAATGCGCGGGACAGCCAATGTCCATAGCGGCTGAGAAGGGGTTGATCCAGACCATAAATTGCACGCAGGCGTGCAGCATCCTCGGCCGTTGCCTCAGGGTTTGCGGCTATCAAAATATCAATCGGGTCGCCGGGCATCAGACCAATGAGGGCATAGACGACAAAGGACATACCCAACATGATCAAAACAGATTGAATGAGGCGTCCGGCTAGGAAGGCAGGCATATTACCGGGCCTCCTGGTTGTCGGGGCTGTCGCTATTCCTATCAATGTCCGTGTCTGTC
>CAXGXG010000257.1:0-2862 GCA_964013525.1 uncultured Alphaproteobacteria bacterium
AGCTGGCCCTGGACGGCGCAACAGCTAAAGATGCACGTGAAGCGGCCCGCCAATGGGAACTGGCACGTCTGGCCCCATTGCGCCTGAATACGCCGACAGACCCGATCAAGGTACGCAAGCCCGCCCCTGCTGCAGAGGGTGCAGCTGAGACCGAAGCAAACGTTCAGGTGACACCGTCAGCGCCACAGGGTCAAACCGTAGTCGATACGACAACCAATCCTTAAATTTAAATTTTTCAAAAAGCACGAAATCTGTGAAGGAGAGACAGACACATGAGCAAAATTAAAGTTAAAAATCCGATTGTTGAACTGGACGGCGATGAAATGACCCGCATCATCTGGGATGTGATCAAGGAACGTTTGATCCTGCCGTATTTGGATATTGACCTGAAATATTATGATCTGTCGGTGACCAGCCGTGATGATACGGATGACCAGATTACCATTGATGCCGCAAACGCGATCAAGGAACATGGTGTAGGCGTAAAATGTGCGACCATCACACCCGATGAAGCCCGCGTCGAAGAATTTGATCTGAAAAAAATGTGGAGATCACCGAACGGGACAATCCGTAACATTCTGGGCGGAACCGTGTTCCGCGAGCCGATTATCATGAAAAACGTACCCCGTTACGTTCCCGGCTGGACCCAGCCGATTATTATCGGCCGTCACGCATTTGGCGACCAGTACCGCGCAACTGATTTTAAATTCGGCGGTCCGGGGAAATTAAAGATGACATTCGAGCCGTCTGACGGTGGTGAAGTTCAGGAATTTGAAATCTTTGACGCCCCGTCTTCGGGTGTGGCCATGGGTATGTATAACCTGGATGATTCCATTCGCGGTTTTGCGCGCAGTTGCTTTAACTATGGTTTGCAGCGCAACTACCCCGTTTATATGTCGACCAAAAACACCATCCTCAAGGCTTATGACGGACGCTTTATGGAGCTGTTCCAAGAGGTTTTTGACACAGAATTTAAAGATAAGTTTGATGCCGCCGGCATCACCTATGAACACCGCCTGATTGACGATATGGTCGCATGTGCCATGAAATGGAATGGTGGTTTTGTATGGGCTTGTAAAAACTATGACGGCGATGTGCAATCGGATACCGTGGCACAGGGTTTCGGCTCTTTGGGTCTGATGACATCTGTTTTGCTGACGCCGGATGGAAAAACGGTTGAAGCCGAAGCGGCCCACGGAACTGTGACACGCCATTACCGGGAACATCAAAAAGGCAACCCGACATCGACAAACCCGATCGCCTCCATCTTTGCATGGACACAAGGGTTGCGTTACCGCGGTCTGTTTGATGAAACACCTGATGTTGTCAAATTCGCCGAAACGCTTGAACAGGTTTGTATTGAAACCGTTGAATCTGGTCACATGACCAAGGATTTGGCACTGTTGGTGGGCAAGGATCAGAAATACCTGACGACTGAGGAATTCATGGACAAGCTGATCAGCAATCTTGAATCCCGTATGGAAAAAGGTCTGGCCGCTTAATTCAGTCGATATCGATATTCCGCACTTTGTGGTGTGGGAAATAAGGGCGGTTGGGTTTATCCCGCCGCCCTCCTTTTATTTACGGGGATATTTCATGGGCCTCCACCCTGCCCTGCCAATTGCCATTTCAACCACAATCCGTTATAGTCGGGCTATACCAAACATCAGGATTTTATCATTATGCGCGAAATCGTACTGGATACGGAAACCACCGGATTTGAACCGCAGGACGGTCATCGTATCGTTGAAATCGGCTGTGTTGAAATCGTCAACCAGATCCCGACGGGGCGCACCTATCACCAGTATATCAACCCCGACCGCGATATGCCGACCGAGGCCTATGACGTTCATGGTATCTCTGAAGAATTTTTGGCGGATAAACCGCGTTTTACCGAAATAGTAAAGGATTTCATCGATTTTATCGGTGATGACGTCCTTGTCATTCACAATGCTGAATTTGATATGCGCTTTATCAATTGGGAACTAAAACTGGCAGGTTTTCCAGCATTACCCGATAGCCAGGCCGTTGATACACTGGCCATTGCGCGCAAGAAATTCCCCGGCTCCCCTGCATCACTGGATGCGCTGTGCCGCAGATTTGCGATCGACAATTCAAACCGGACATTCCACGGCGCGCTGCTGGATTCGGAGCTATTGGCCGAGGTTTACTTACATCTTTTAGGTGGACGTCAACATGGCCTCAGCCTGAACGAAGATTCAAATGGCGGAATGCGCCGCAGCGCGGTACTAACCGATATCAAGCGTCAAAACCGCCCGCATCGCAATTTTGAAGTGCCCGAGGCTGAACGCGCCGCACATGAAGCCATGTTGGCGGATATGAAATCGCCCATGTGGAATAACCGTTAACAGGTTGCGCACCCATTATTTTCAAACATTATTTCAAGGCTATAAACGTTTGCAGCTTTTCACGCAGGATCTGCATATGAAACGGTTTGGCGATAAAATCATTCATACCGGCGTTATCACATTGCTGGCGGACTTCAGGCTGTGCATTTGCCGTAAGGGCGACAATCGGCAAGGCCTCTAGATCCTCCTCAGCCTCCCACGCGCGGACGCGGTTGGTGGCCTCAATCCCATCAAGGTCATACATTTGAACATCCATCAAAACGCAGTCAATTTCTGCATGTCTGTCCTTGATAATATCCAGCGCCTGAAGCCCTTGGGTTGCTGTGATCACTTCACAGCCTAACAATCGCAGCATCCGGCCAATCATGTCCCGATTATGGAGCTGGTCGTCGACAGTCAGGACAACTGGCCGGCAACGTTTGTCCAGCCCTTGGATTTGTTTAGCAGATATAGAGGATTGCGCGGATGGGGCCTCAGGGCTTGCCGGTTTTGA
>CAXGXG010000258.1:0-2848 GCA_964013525.1 uncultured Alphaproteobacteria bacterium
TTACGGCATCCGCCTTGAAAAAACCTTTTGGGATATGTTACTTGAAAAGCATGAGCAATTTCACCAACCATCTGAATAAGATTCAAAAACAGATCAAAACATCTGCATCAAAGGCAAAACGGGACAAGGATAATATCCAACTGGTCGCTGTCAGCAAAAAACAACCTATAGAGCGTATTCAGAATGCCCTGGACGCCGGTCAGCGCCTCTTTGGTGAAAACCGTGTGCAGGAGGCTTATACCCACTGGCAAGACATTCGCTGTAATAACACCTATCCGGAATTATGCCTGCATCTCATCGGCCCTTTACAGTCGAACAAAGCCGCAGATGCGGTTGCATTGTTTGATGTCATGCACAGTTTGGACCGCGAAAAAATTGCCCGCGTGATGGCCGACGAGCAGGAAAAGCAAGGCCGGCGCCTTCAATATTTTATCCAGGTGAACACAGGTGAGGAACATGAGAAATCCGGCATCCTCCCCAAAGATCTGGAAAGTTTTTATAAAACAGCAACCGAAACCTATGGCCTGAATGTTGTGGGTTTGATGTGCCTGCCCCCAGTGGATGAGGCAGCAGGGTTGCACTTTGCACTTTTGGCAAAACTCGCCAAAGGTTTGGGCATTGCCAAGCTGAGCATGGGGATGAGCGACGATTACGATTTGGCCGTTCAGTTTGGCGCAACCCACTTGCGTGTCGGCTCAGCCCTCTTTGGCGCGCGTCCGCAAAGCTAAGTGCCCTATCCTATCCATTAATCAGAAGCCGCTTTCAGAACATTAAATGTCAGGCCGACTTCTTCTGCAAAATCATTAAACTGGTCTGTTGTAAAACGTGCGGCTGCAGCCCCCTTATGCCCGCCACCGTTCTCGCCGTATTTTTCCGCCATTTCCTCGGCAACCATGCTGACATCAATCTTCTGATCGCTGCGCAGGCTGACTTTCACAACTTCATCACTATGACGGTGCCATATCAGTCCCATCTTTTTCTCATGCGGGCATGCTGACAAAAGCATGGGCGAAAACTCGTGCCCCAGGTCATCAATGCGCGCATTTACGCTTGGCACCTGATAACACCCATCCGCATGATCCAATAATGCCAGGTTGATCATTTCCATACCGTCCAAAACCTCTTCAATTTTTTCACGATAGGCCATGCGCTTGGGGTGACCAGCCTGTTCAAACCATTGAACATCAGACTGCTGAATCAGCTCGTCAATAACGGGCAACATCTGTGCCAGTGGTCTGTCGACATCTATGGAGGAGAGATGCGCTGAAACATCATAAAATTGATCCGGCGTATCAAACTTTTGCGGCTGGTAAAGGTCGAGTTTTTCAACAAGGTTGATGAACAAGGGACGTGGTGAACCATCCGAGAAAATATCATACGCCATCCCCGCCCCTGATCGATCCATATCAAAAACGATATGACATTTCGAGTGATCCGAAAATGCGGCTAGACTTTTTTGGGCACTGATATGGTGATCGAAAATCTCGATCCCTTTGACATGATCAATGATGTTTTCGAGGACTTCGCGACGTGGTGCAAAATCAAGGAAGACGGCAATGGTTTCAGGCGTGACATTGTTCAGAATGGTTTCTGTTATCGTCTCATAATCCGAATGGTCGAGCCCTATGTAGGACGCAGTATCTCCCAATTTTTGATAGGCAGCCCAAGCAGCTGTCGTTCCATCCAAACACGGGTGATGATAAAATACTGTGCGTTTTTCCACAGGCGTCATGCCGCTGTCATAAGATTGTTTTCCGCGATGTAATCGCGGGCTGCACGCAGGCGCTTAACGCTCTCTTCACGCCCCAAAATGGTCATGACCTCAGCCAGGCCGGGGCTTTGCATCCTGCCTGTCAATGCCAAACGAATGGCCGGTCCATATTTGCCGAACTTTAAACCCATATCATTGACGATCGCCTTCAAAACCTCTTCTAAATTTGCGGCAGAAAAATCATCTGTTTCAGACAGCCGCACGGCCGTCGTATCCAGAATGTTTTCAGAAATTTCTGTTTTGAAAAACTTATCAACGCCTTTGTCTTCATAGCTGTCAGGCGTTTTGTAAAAATAAGAAAGCTGATCAGGAAGTTCGGCCATCAATTGGCAACGCTCGCGCACGAGGTCAGCGGCCGCATCAAAAAATTCATCGTCACTGCTCATTCCGGCTTTGGCCAAGAAAGGCGCTGCCTCTTTTTTCAGTTGATCCATCGGCATATTGCGAATGTGCCAGCTGTTGATGTGCAGGAATTTATCCTCGTCAAAGTTTGCATTCGAACGCCCCAAACGGTCGAGTGAGAATTTTGATTTCAAATCCTCAAGCGTCATCAACTCGTTTTCATCTGCGGCAGTCCAGCCAAGTAGCGCAATATAGTTCGCAATGGCCTCGGGAACGTAACCCAATTCATGGCGTTCCGTTACGCTGACCGGATAACGGCTGTCCGCATCGGTGTCACGCTTGCTCATCTTTTTTCCGCCTTTCAGAATCAGCGGCAGATGTAAAAATTTTGGCGGTTCATACCCCCACGCTTTGTAGAGCAGAACCTGCTTTGCGGCATTTCCCAAATGTTCGACACCACGAATGACATGCGTGATTTCCATATCGGCATCATCAACTGTGACCACAAAATTATAGAGAAACTGTAATGGCGCGCCTTTTTCAACGGGGCGTGTGATGGCAAAATCACCCACCTGACCATTGGCAAAACGACATTCATCTCCACCCATCAACAGATCGTTTACAACGGTGTCGCCATCAAGCGGCGTTTTAAAGCGCCAGACGTGCGGCACGCCTGCGTCAATTTTTGATTGGGCCTCATCCTTAGGCATGTCACGTGCTGCGCGATTATAGACG
>CAXGXG010000259.1:0-2844 GCA_964013525.1 uncultured Alphaproteobacteria bacterium
CACATTGCGTGAAATGGTCGAAGAGGTGGGGGCCGATGCGGTTCGCTTCTTTATGATGACGCGTACGCCGGATGCGGAAATGGAATTTGATTTTGACAAGGTTGTTGAACAATCCAAAGATAACCCTGTTTTCTATGTTCAATATGCCCATGCACGTTGCTGTTCTGTTATGCGCAATGCGGCTGAAATGTTCCCTGATCTGGATTTGTCGGCCGAAAACTTAAAAGACGCAGACCTTTCCAAAATTGATGATCCCGAAAGCCTTCGCCTGATTCAGGTTATGGCGATGTGGCCCAAGATGGTGGAATCTGCGGCTGAGGCGTTTGAACCGCACCGCATCGCTTTTTACCTGAATGACCTGGCGTCTGAATTCCATAGTTTGTGGGCCAAGGGGCGCGATGACACGACCCTGCGCTTTTTGGATGCCGACGATATGGCTTTGTCCGCATCGCGCCTGGCGCTGGTGCGTGGTGTTATGACGGTGATTGCATCCGGCCTTGCCATTATGGGGGTAAAACCCGCCGAAGAAATGCATGGGTAACCTATAATCCTTGGAACCTTGTAAATCCGGGATTGCCACAGGCATAGACTTCACTGTAGAATCATCTAAGTTAAAAGATGAAGCGAGATCCGAGCAAACAGGGGAGCCACACTCACATGAACGCCGATAACAACAACCAGACACCTTCTGACAACAACTGGCAAAACCGCCGTCCTGATTACCATGATCAGGGAATATACGGCTATCGCGATGAAAAGCCTGCGGGCAAGTCATCACGCCGCATTTCCATTCGTGCCGTATTGGCGCTGGTGGTTTTAATTATGGCTGTGGTTGTCTGGATTGCTTATCCCGATGGCGAAAGCAACTATGATGATGCGGAATTGCCATTGGTTCGGGCCGACAATAGCCCCTATAAAACTGCACCGGAATCCCGCGGTGGCGAAAGCGTCCCGTATCAGGACAGCACTATTTTTGAAGCGATTGAAGATACAGACAGTGACGAAGTGGAGCTTTTGCTACCGGAAGAAGAAGCCCCTGCAGAACGCGCGGAAATTGTTCGCGGATCCGACAACTCCCTTGTTCAGGAACCTGATATGAACCTTGATGTTCAGCTGTTAGAGAGAGACGAAACACAGGAGAAGGCTCAGATTATTGCGGTTCCGCAAGACCCTGTAGAAGAGCCTGCACCTGCGGAGGATACGACAACCACATCGCAATCGGAAACCCCAGTTGCATCCACAACCACAACGACAACGACAACAGCCTCTGCACCTGCGGCAGGCAACTCTTTTATTCAGTTGGGTGCCTTCCGCGGACAGACGGAGGCCGAGCAAGCCTATGCCAAAGCGGTTGAATCCTATGGCAGTATTCTGGCGGGCGCAGATGTGAAGTACGAACGTGCCGACCTGGGTGAAAAGGGCATTTACTACCGTGTTAAGGTTGGCCCTATGGCAGACAGTGAAGCAAAATCACGTTGCGAACGGATCAAGGACATTAAATCCGGAGGGTGTTTTGTCACACGCTAATCAAAAAGCCATTATTCTGGATTGTGTCGGCCCGGTCCTCTCAGCGGATGAGAAAGCCTTGTACCGTGAACACAATCCCCATGGTTTCATCCTTTTTCAACGTCACTGCGAAAGCGCCGATCAGGTCAAAAAACTTGTCTCTGATCTGCGTGATGCGGTGGGACGTGATGATGCGCCGGTACTGATTGATCAGGAGGGGGGCAGTGTTGCCCGCCTGCGTGAGCCGGCATTTCGCGAATTTCCAAGTGCGCTGAAATATCGTGAGATGGTACGCGAAGACCTTACCGCCGCTGAGCAAGCCGTCTACGAGAACGCGGCTTTAATGGCCAAGCAGCTGGTCGATTTGGGCATCAATGTGAATTGTACGCCTGTCATGGATATCCCTGTTGCGGGCAGCCATGAATTTCTGGCCGCAAAACGTGTGTACGGCGATGCCCCCGAAACCGTAACGGCACTTGCCCGTCAGGTTTGTAAAGGGCACCTTGACCATGGTGTGACGCCTATTTTCAAGCATATCCCCGGTCACGGACGCGCAACGGTTGACAGTCATTATGACCTTCCGAAAATCTCAGCCTCGCATCAGGAGTTGCGGGAGCGCGATTTCAAACCCTTTGCCGCCCTCAGCCAAGAATCATGGGCCAAAAATGTTTGGGCGATGACAGCGCATGTCATTTACGAAGATATCGATCCCGAACGCCCCGGATCCTTGTCACAAAAAGTGATATCCGATGTCATTCGCGGAGAAATCGGTTTCCCCGGTATCGTGATTGCTGATGATATATCAATGAAAGCGTTGAAGGGTGATATGCCTGAATTGGCACGCAAAACCGTTGAAGCCGGATGTGATTTGACGCTGTTGTGTAATCAGGATTTTGACATGAACCGTAAGGTCCTTGAAAATACGCCAGTTCTAAAACAACTGGTTTCGTAGGCTTTTTGACTATTTCTGTTTCGGAAACGGCAATTCTTGTTGCCCGGACTCCAGTTTGTTTGCCTGGTCCATCAGCCCCTGTGCCTTGGCAGAAAACATCTCATTTCCAAACATCGCAACAATAAGAAATGGGACAGCACTTGCGCCTGCAGTTCCAGCGAGCCCCAAAACAGAAACGCCCAGTGCAGTCGCACCAAATGCGCGACCTGTAATTGCGGTTGCATAATATTTGTTTGCCTTTGCGCGAAGGCTTGCTGCTTTTTCTAGGCCCGGATCGGAATGTTCAGTCATGTCGGCTTTCTTAATGGACTTATGGTTTTGGTGTGGGTGCAGACGCTTTTGCTTTTTGCTTGTCGGCAATTTTGCTGTAATCTTTGCCATATCCG
>CAXGXG010000260.1:0-2821 GCA_964013525.1 uncultured Alphaproteobacteria bacterium
CTGACGGTAGATTTCAGCACCACCGCCGATGACAATATCGTGGCACGTGTGATCAGCCGCGATTTTGCGGGCCCGTTTAACGGCGTCTTCTATGGAATGGACAACATCCACCCCATTTGCGGAGAATTCGGTATCTCGGGTCACAACAATGATTTTATCCCGCCTTTTGAATGATGGCGGCATACCGACATAGGTTTTGCGCCCCATAATGACGGGTTTGTTGCGCGAAATGTCCTGCCAGAATTTAAAATCGCCGTTTACGCGCCACGGGATATCCCCGTTGCGCCCAATGGCGCGGTTTTCCGACATGGCGGCCACAATTGTGATGGACGGGATAGCGGATGCACGTGTCATACGGCAACCTTGCCCTTGATATGTGGGTGGTAATCGTAATCAACCAGTTCAAAATCATCGTAGGTAAAGGCGAACAGGTCGGTTACATCCGGGTTCAGCTTCATTTTTGGGAGGGGCTTTGGATCGCGCGAGATCTGTTCGCGCACCTGTTCCAAATGGTTGGTATAGATATGTAGATCGCCAAAGCTGTGGATGAATTCGCCGGGTTTCAGGCCTGTAACTTGCGCCATCATCATCGTCAAAAGCGCGTAGGAGGCGATGTTGAAAGGCACGCCGAGGAAGACATCGGCACTGCGCTGATATAATTGGCAGGATAATTTTCCGTCTGAAACATAAAATTGAACCAGGCAATGGCACGGGGCCAGGGCCATGTCGTCAATTTCGCCGACATTCCACGCATTAACGATGATGCGCCGCGAATCCGGATTGTTGCGGATGTCATCCAGTGCTTTTTGAATCTGATCGACTGTCTGACCATCGCCGGCGCCCCAGCTGCGCCACTGTTTGCCGTAAACAGGACCCAGATCGCCATCTTCATCCGCCCATTCGTCCCAGATGCGGACCTTGTTTTCCTTTAAGTATTTGATGTTGGTATCGCCCTTTAGAAACCACAATAACTCGTGAATGATGGAGCGCAAATGCAGTTTTTTGGTTGTCACCAAGGGGAAACCTTCGGATAGGTCATAGCGGTTTTGATAGCCGAATGTGGAAATTGTATTGATGCCGGTACGGTTTTCTTTTTCCGTGCCGTGGTCCAAAACGTGGCGGATCAGGTCAAGATATTGTTTCATGCGGCACCCTTGTCTTTGATTGGTATGATTGCTGGAAACAGTTTAACGCGCCGCGCCTGATTTGTGAATCAAAAAGCCTGCCGTTTTGCCAAGAAGACCGAGCGCCCGCCGCAATCGGCATCCTCAAGGCGAAAATCGATAAGTGCAAAGCGTATTGTTGAAGCTGTAGGGATTTCGATCATACCTGAGGCGGTTGCTGCTATCCCAATCACAAATAAAGCATTACCTATGGAATGTTTGATAGCCGTAAATACAGGGTATAAAAGCAGCAAAATAAACCATGAGTGCCCCGAAACGTCAGGTTTTGGTCATGAAATTGAAATTATAAACGGTTTACACGGGCAATGACTCGACTTCTTAACCTTTCCGCCTTATATTAATAGTGTTGGGTTTTCCCAACTATGACGATAAACGCCCTATGGAATAGGCGTTGTGGACCCGGGGGCAGTACCCGGCGCCTCCACCCCAGGCCGCAATTGACGATGTGTTCGCTCTTGCGGTCTGCGGCGGGGGCGAAACAGGATCGACACGCGTAGTAAAGATACGGTTTTCGTTCGGTGAGATACCACCGATATCGGTTCACAAACTTATAGATGCCAACGATAATGTTGAGTCTTTTGAACTGAAAGCTGTTGCATAATAGCATAAGTTCATAAATTCTAATCCCTTCGCAGACTAGACTCTGTTAAGGTGGGGCTCGGAGCCGGCCTAGCAACAGGATGGCTCCATTTTTTTTCGCCTTTGTTATGCCATCTTTTTATTCTATCCTTTAGATTATGAAACGTTTGCACTCACAAATGGGGAACGCCTTGTTCCTGATTTTGATTGCGGTTGCCCTTTTCGCAGCCCTGTCCTATGCGGTGACCAATTCGGGCCGTGGCGGGGGTGGTATTGACCGTGAACAGGCGGCGCTTCAAGCGTCCGAGCTGGAACAAAATATTTCCCAGATCCGCACGGCCATTCAGCGGCTGCAATTAATGAATGGTTGTTCAAATACGGACATCAGCCTGCATTACGACAGCGATGAGAATGGGTCATTGGATGAATATGATGCTTATTATAACCTGAATTCTGTGGGGAATACCGCTTGCTATGTCTTTCATCCAGATGGGGGCGGGTTAACATTCCCAAATATAAAATTTGCAGACGGAGGAATCCGCTTTAATGGACGGAACCAGATTGCCGGGATCGGACTTGATAACGGCGATGCGGACAGTTCTGAACTGGTGGTTTTCTATCAGGAGATAGGTTTGGGTGTGTGTGAGGCGATTAACAGCAAGCGTGATATCCCGTCGCCGCCCCCAGTATCCGACAGGTGGACCTCTCCGCTCTTTGCGGGTTCTTATGGTTCGGCGTACCGGATTGCCGGCCCTTCGGATGAGTTTTCGGGAAAGGACGTTGGCTGCATGAACATCAACGGCAGTAACCGCTATATCGTTTATGCGTCTTTGATTGACCGCTGATCAAAACCCTTAATGCCCGTTTAAGCGGCCTGTTGATGGTTTTGACTGTTTCGGCGGGGTGGGCCTGTCTTCGCAATTGTCGGCAATAAAGCGGTCCAACAGGCGAACGCCATAGCCGGTCGCCTTGTTAAACTTATTGGCAACGCCCGCAATATCCAGATGTGCCCATTTGCGCCCCTCGTCAACAAAGGCCTGTAAGAATGATGCCGCCAC
>CAXGXG010000261.1:0-2813 GCA_964013525.1 uncultured Alphaproteobacteria bacterium
TACCGACGCTCAAAACACGATATCCACCATTTTTAACAGTTGTCGCAGCACCCACCGGGTCACCACCGGAATAACCATCCGTCAATAGGATCAATGTTTTTGAGTTCCCGTTATTGTTGCGGCTGACCAACAGGTTTGCACCCCCAATGAGGCCTTTGTCAATACGCGTTCCCAACCCGGTGTAACTCAAACCATCAACGCTGCTTCGGAAGCTTGAAACCGAATTCGTCAGGTTGATGGTCGCATTCAGGTTTGTGCTGAACTTCACCAAACCGATACGTTCGTTTGACGCCAGGCTGACATTGCTTGCAAAGGCCTTGATAAAGTTTTTCATTGTATTGAAATTTGTTGTGCCGATTGAACCGGAGTCGTCGACGACCAGAACAATATCACGTGGTGTTGAACCGCCACACTGTGCAACCGTTGCTGTACAGGTTGCCTGCAATCCGCCATTCACGCCAGCACATGTCCAGCTCAGCGTTGAACCACTTTGGCTGACGCCCGATGCTGAACCTGTCAGGCATCGTGCGGAACCACCAGGGACCGAGCCCGCATTCGCATAAGTATTGCCGTGCGCAGAACCACAGGTTCCGTTTGTCACGTTTGATGTCGGGCCGGGACGACACGTTGGATATGCATCACAATATTGGTTGACGTTTCCGTCTGAACCCATACAGCCCCATTGCCAAGGGCCAAATCCGCTGACTTCGGTTGCAGAGTCGGCTGTCGCACATAGCTCAGCCGCATACAACGCGTCGGTATCATCAAATTGCGCACCGTTGGCGGCACCACAGGTCGAGCTGACCGCTGCGTTCGCGCTACAGTTTGCATCTGTACCTGCAGGACCGTCACCTAAACATGTCCAGCTCCACGGGCCACTACCGCTAACACTGGTCGGGTTTGGTGTTCCTTCAGTACACAGTCCGTTTGAATTTACACCTGAAGCACTGGCATAATAACCACCATCTGCATTGCCACATGTCCCATAAACGTTGTCAATAGGCGCAGAACAGCTGGCTGTTGTACCACCATATTCACCCGCACATGTCCATTCCCAGTTTGTTCCGCCGTTGGATACCGCACTGGCAGATCCAATCTCACACAGACCTGTTGATGGCGCAGACGTACTGGAAACACCATTTGACGTTCCGCAGACACCGTTTCTTTGCAAGTTTGCTGTACAGCTGGCATCGTATGTCGGTGATGGGTTACCCAAACAGGTCCATTTCCAATAACCCGCAGATGCGCCACTGCCGTTAACAGCAGTTGCGGTTCCGTCTGCACACAGACCACCCGTTGGAGCGGTCGGATAATTCGACCCGTCTGCGCCGCCACAGGCGCCGACGATTAACTTATCAGATTCACAAGAGGCTGGATTACCGCCATCCAGACCATTACACGTCCAGTACCAAGGGCCGGAGCCTGTCAAAGGCGTGGGGTTACCACGCGCACACAATACGGTGGAAGTTTGTGATCCACCATCGCTGGGCGCCGCCAGTGTATATCCACCATTTGCGCTACCACAGCTACCGTTCTGGGCAGGTGCGCTGACATTTCCGCCGGCGCACATACGCACAGATACCGGATAACATGCCGGATCAACCGTCACAAACGACGGATGGCGGGTCAAAAACCCGCGGTAGTCGTCATATGCTGAACCACCTGTGAAGGGGCCAGAGGGAACCATCAGATCCTTGTTTAATCCGCCACTGCTACGGGCAATATATCTCAAACGGTCAGCATCATTAATGCCACCGATGCTTTGGTATTCGAAGAATGCGCTACTGTTTTTCGGCAATTTAAACATGTCATCGCCGGTATCACCACTGATTGTCGGTGACCCATCGTAATTTATAATACAAGCGCCCTTGCTGGTTGGGGAACAATTGCTGGTATGTGTGATTGAGAACATGTTCGGTTGAGAAACGTCACCGGAAGGCTGAACACAGATTTCATTACGGGTTGAGGCATAAAAACAGGCATCCAAATTCGTCCAACACTGACCAGAAGGCGAACCCGGGTTCCAGCCGCCACCGCTTGCAAAGCCGGGCAGGCCTGCGCAGCTGACTGTTGCAGATGCCGTTGCAGGAACCAGGTTACGACAGGTGACTCCCGCCTGCGCACAGGCGTTGATATCGCCAATGGAGGGCTGGCCGCTCAATTGAATGGTTGTGCCATCTCGATGATATTCGGATGTCGAATATGTAATCGATCCACTGTTCAGGGTGGTTACATTTTCCCCGGCTTGTGCGCTGTGAAACGTACCGTAAATCAACGGCAGTGCCAGAACCAAGGCAAAAAACGCCACCAGGAATTTGTGTTTAAAAATAAAGCCTTTCATACAGGCTGCCCCCCTGAAAATAGAATCATGTACCTTTACTATATCAAAAGATTATAAAAATAAGTTAAAATCCGCAACAAATTATGTTTATTCAAGGTTCTGATCAATGCTTTTAAAGCTTTATAATCACATAAAAAGCCAGTTTGAGAGTGCAGGTATTCACCCCGCGGCAACAGAGGCCCGTATATTGATAAAGGGGATTCTGGGCTATGACCGTCAGGATATTTTGCTCAATCCTGATTTAAAAATACCAACGGAAAGCATTGAAAACGTTGAGGAAACCATGAGGCTTCGTGTAGGGGGGCGGCCTTTGAGTAAAATCTTGGGTGAAAATGAATTTTGGGGCCTGCCGTTCAATGTTACTGACGATACGCTGGATCCCAGACAAGATAGTGAAACCATTATTGAAGCTGCATTAAAATACATTCCTGATCAATCAAAGAAAATTGAAATCCTGGATATCGGAACAGGA
>CAXGXG010000262.1:0-2811 GCA_964013525.1 uncultured Alphaproteobacteria bacterium
GGATGTCCATAAATGTATGAAGCAAGAAGACCTTGATGAAGCCGGCGAGCGCATTGGCATGACCGCCACATTTCTAATCCCGGGCTTGTTGTTTATGTGGCTTTTGCAAAATACGACCTATAATGCAGGCTGGTCCAGTTACAGCCGCCGTGAAAAACCGAACAAGCCCAAACATTAGATTTCCGCGTTCTTCTCGTTAAAGTCTTTGCAAATGAAGCGAATTTCATAAATTCCCATAAATTAACCATATCACAATACTTTACATATATGGTTCAATTGTAGATCTTTTATTTAAAAGCGGGGAATCATGTTTCAAACTATAAAAAACTTTTTCAACGATCACGCCATCGGTCCGCATGGATTGAAAAACGGTATTTGCGTGCCTCTATTGGATGGGGATCTAAACACCGTGCCATATCTTTTCAGCAGCAAAGAAATTCCTATCTTAAATAAAGCATTTGAAGACATAAAAACTGCAAAAAGATCCTTATTCAAAAGAGATCAACAGGGGGAGGAGCTGAAAGAAAAGTTAGATATTATATCCGAAAGCTCTGCCCGAATTGATGCTTTATTGGAGGGGAAGACCCAACTGACAGATGCTGAGTTTGCACAATATTATTTCCACGTTGATAACATAAAGAAGGAGAACGGTTCCTATGGCAACGTCTATGAACATGCAGGATACATCGAGTGTGAAGACTACCACACAAAAGAATCTCTATATGTTGCACCAAAAAGAGAAGCTGTAGAAAATTTAAATGATATCCCTGCGGAGGCCGTAAGGATGACAATTGAAAGCTACACCGATATTGGCAGGTTTGAAGTGAATACGTCACTATCAAATATAGGCAAGATTTTGATGACTGAACACAGCTTGCGCATGGCAGAGAGTTATCAAACCAGAAGCAACGAGGATGGAAAAGACCGAAAAACACCAAATGGCAATCCCCTTGATTCTGTCATTGCGCAATGCCGTAGCGAGATCGCGTCAATTTTGGATCAATCAGGTTTAAGAAAAATGGATTCAACGACACAAAGGTTTCCTGAGCAAGAGATCGGCATTTTTGATATGAGACCTTATACTCTATATACGTGGGTACCAAAAGAACCGGACCCTCAACAAAGTTTTGGTTTTGCACAAGAACCCGTTGGGCGCAAAGAAGTCACTGCAGAGGTTGGAAAAATTTTCACAAAAGAAATTTTGGAAAACTATATCGCCGAACGTAAGATAACGGAAGCGCAGGTCAAGGTGAAACCCAAGCATCGTAGCCCAGCCTAAGGTTAGGCTGGGGAAACACCTAAGTTCGATTATAAGCCCAAGTCGGCTTGTTCTAAACGCTTGATTTCATCGCGCAGGCGTGCGGCCTCTTCAAATTCCAGATTACCTGCTGCATCGCGCATACGTTTATGCAGGCTTTTAATGTGGGCTTGCAGGTCCTTGCCCACCAGATGCCCGCCTTCGGCATCGGTTGCAATTTCAACCCGATCACCTTTTTCAAAGACAGAATCCAGAATATCAGAAATTTTCTTCTTAACCGTTTCCGGCGTGATGCCGTGTTCGGCGTTATATTCCTGCTGTTTTTCACGGCGGCGGGCGGTCTCGTCAATCGCCTCCTTCATACTGCCGGTGATTTTATCGGCATACAAAACAGCCTTGCCATCGACATTACGCGCAGCACGGCCAATTGTTTGGATCAGCGATGTTCGTGAACGCAGGAAACCCTCCTTGTCCGCATCCAAAATGGCCACCAGCGCACATTCGGGAATATCCAGCCCCTCACGCAACAGGTTAATCCCGATCAGAACATCAAAAACCCCCAAACGCAGATCGCGCATAATTTCAATCCGCTCCAGCGTGTCGACATCCGAATGGATGTAGCGCACCTTAATCCCGCTTTCATTCATGTATTCGGTCAGGTTCTCTGCCATTTTCTTGGTCAGGGTCGTGACCAATGCACGGTATCCCTGTTTAATCGTCTCATGACATTCCGCGATCAGGTCATCTACCTGGTTTTTAACGGGACGAATGATAACAGGCGGGTCTGTCAGGCCTGTGGGGCGAACAACCTGCTCAACAAAGGCACCTCCGGTTTGTTCCAATTCCCAATCACCCGGCGTAGCGGAAACATAAACTGTTTGCGGGCGCAGGCGCTCCCACTCTTCAAACATCAGGGGTCGGTTATCCATACAGGCCGGAAGGCGAAAACCATATTCTGACAGGGTCGTTTTACGCGCCCTGTCCCCGCGGTACATTCCGCGCAGCTGTGGGATCATCACATGGCTTTCATCCACAATCAAAAGGGCATCATTGGGAAGATATTCAAACAATGTCGGTGGCGGTGCCCCCGGCGCACGTCCAGTCAAATAACGGGAATAATTTTCAATCCCGTTACAAATACCCGTCGCTTCCATCATCTCAATATCGAACTGTGTACGCTGTTCAATGCGTTGCGCTTCTAACAATTTGCCCTCGGTCTCGAATTCCTTGATGCGGATTTGCAGATCTTTTTTGATCTGATTGATCGCGGTGCGTATGGTTGGTTTGTCAGTCACATAGTGTGAATTCGCAAAAATCTTGGCCTTTTTCAATTTGCGTAGTTTTTCACCCGTTAGCGGGTCGAATTCATGTATTTCTTCAATCTCGTCACCGAACATGGAAAAACGCCAGGCTTTGTCATCCAAGTGGGCAGGAAACAGTTCAATCGTGTCGCCCCGCACACGAAATGTTCCGCGTTTAAAATCAATGTCATTGCGCTTGTACTGAAGTTCAATCATCGCATGGATAAAGTCACCACGGTTGTAACGGTCACC